>DATCVL010000093.1:0-5029 GCA_036566865.1 Microlunatus sp. | reverse complement strand
CCCGCATTCCCGAGCGGGGCTCGCCGTGGGGCCCCAGCTCCCGCCCTTTTGCCGTCGCCGGACCGGCATTGTGGGGCCGTCCCGAGACCATCCGGTGCGCCCAGCCGGGTGCGGCCGAGCACGCGGGCGTGGCGACCAGTGCCGCGGTCAGGAGCCGGCCGAGCGCGTGGCGATCTTCTTGCGGAGGCGGCGGCGGTGGTCCTGCTCCTGGGCCATCAGGACGCCGAAAGTGAAGCCGTTGCGGCCGGGAATGCCACCCAGATCGCGAAGCAGCTGGGCGGCCAGCCTGCTGTCCTGGTAGTCACCCAGTTGATCTTGCAGCCGCCTCCTGCTGGCGATCGTACGCTCCGCGCTCGAGCCGAGAGCCGGTTGCGCGGCCTCCACCGCGTACCGATGCCGCTTGGCCGCCTTGCGGGCGGTGTGGATCAAGTCATCGGCTTCCGGACCGTCGGCGCGAATCGCTTCGGCCGCCTGTCGGAGCCGTCGATCCAGCCGGTGCTCGGCCTGTTTGACGCACTTCTTGATCTTGGTCGCGGACTTCTGTGCCGCCGGCGACCAGGCCGGTTGCTGTTGCCAGTCCTGCAACTGCGCGAGCAGATTGGCGTACCCCTCGAGATGTAACGCGTCCCGCAACGATGCCAACGCGATCCGCCGCCGGTAGCGCAACTGCTCGGCGAGCTCGCGATCGGCAGCGTGCAGCACAAGATCATCGTCGAGGTCGGCCATCGCCGCGGTCAGCCGTTCGCCGAGCACGTCCAGATCACGTAGCGCACCCAGCCGGGCGCCGAACCAGTCGGTGTCGTCGCTCAGCCGCCCGGCCTTCGCCATGTCGAAGAACTCACCGTAGCTGCCGAGCAGACTGCGCAGCTTTCGACAGGCGACCCGGGCCTGGTGGATCCTGGCCGCCGGCAGGTTCTGGGCTCGCTCCTGGTTGAACGCGCGCTCCAACTCGGCGCCGATGGTGAGCAACAAGGTGCATTGCTCAATCAGGTAAGGGCCGAGTACGTCGGCGACCGTCGGACGTTCAGCCGGCTTGGACTGGCCGTGATCAGGCTTCTTCTTGCTCACCGGATCGCCTCACTCGAAGTCGGCGGAGAAGAATTCGAACTCCGCCCGGCCGGTGTGGGTTTCCTCGGCCTGCCGCAGTTCGACCCGGCGGATCTTGCCACTGATCGTCTTCGGCAGCTCACCGAACTCCAGGATCCGGATCCGCTTGTACGGCGCCAGATTCTCCCGGGTGTAGGCGAAGATCGACTTCGCCGTCTCGGCGTCCGGCTGATGACCTGCGGTCAAGATCACGAAGGCCTTCGGCACAGCCAGCCGGACCGGATCGGGATGCGGGATGACGGCGGCCTCGGCCACCGCCGGATGTTCGATCAGCACCGATTCCAACTCGAACGGGCTGATCCGATAGTCGCTGGCCTTGAACACGTCGTCGGACCGGCCGACGTAGGTCAGGTATCCGTCCTCGTCGATGCTGACCACGTCGCCGGTGTGGTAGACGCCGCCGTCGAAGGCATGATCGTTCTTCGCCACGTCCAGTTGGTCGGCCCGTTCCTTGTAGCCGGTCATCAGCGCCAGCGGCCGCGGATCGAGCTCGAGGCACAGCTCGCCCTCGTCGGTACGGGTCTCGCCGGTGGCCGGATCGACCAGTCTGACCCGGTAGCCGGGCAGCGGCCGACCCATCGAACCCACCTTCAAGGTGACACCCGGGGGATTGCCCACCTGGGCGGTCGTCTCGGTCTGCCCGTAGCCGTCGCGGATGGTCAGTCCCCAGGCGATCTTGACCTGTTCGATCACCTCGGGATTGAGCGGCTCACCGGCCGAGAACGCTTCCCTGATTGAGGTTTTGGCCGAAGCCAGGTCTGCCTGGATCAGCATTCGCCAGACCGTGGGCGGCGCGCAGAAGGTGCTGACGCCGGTACGTTCCAGGACCCTCAGCAGGCCGTCGGCGGCGAAGCGCTGGTAGTTGTAGACCAAGATCGTCGCGCCCGCCAGCCAGGGAGCGAAGAAGCTGCTCCAGGCATGCTTGGCCCAGCCGGGAGAGCTGATGTTGAGATGCACGTCGCCGGGCCGCAAGCCCATCCAGTACATCGTGCTCAGATGCCCGATCGGGTACGAGGTCTGGGTGTGCTCGACCAGTTTCGGCAGCGCGGTGGTGCCGGAGGTGAAGTAGAGCAGCATCGGGTCGTCGGCCTTGCTGACGCCGGGGAAGTGCCGGTCGGCATCGGGGCTGACGGCGACCTGGGCGTAGTCGTGCCAGCCCTGCGGGGTCGGCCGGCCGGATCCGGATCCGTCCACCGCGACCTTGCCGTAGGCGACCTGCAGGTCGGTGAACTTGTCCTGGTCGGCGACGTCGGCGATCAACAATTTCGCATCGCCGCGGTCGACCCGATCGGCCAGATCCTTGGGCGCCAGCTGCGGAGTCGCCGGGATGATCACCGCACCCAGTCTGATCGCGGCCAGCATGATCTCCCACAGCGGTACGCAGTTGCCGAGCACGAGCAGGATCCGGTCGCTACGTCGTACACCGAGATCGGTCAGCCAGTGCGCGGCGGCCACCGAACGGTCCCGCAACTCGGCAAAGCTGAGCTTGGACTCCCGGCCGACGCCACCTTCGGCGTCGGCATCGATCACCCACAGTGCGGTCTGCTCGGGGCTCTCTTGTGCCAACTCGTCGAACCAGTCCGTGGCGAAGTTGAACAGCTGCAACTCGGGCCAGCTGAATCCGGCGTACGCGGTCGGATAGTCGCTGCGATGCAGCAACAGGAAGTCCCGCGCTGCGCGGACCTGTGGATGAGTCGACATGGCCGCACGCTATCGCAACGCAACCGGCGGCGTACCCGGTCAGGATTCGTCGATGTCGACCCAATCCAGGGTGCGTTGAACGGCCTTCTGCCAGCCCGCGTAGCCCTTCCGTCGCTGCTCGTCGGAGGTCTGCGGGCGCCAACGCCTGCCCTCGTGCCAGTTCTGCCGCAGCTCCTCCGGGTCCTTCCAGAAGCCGACCGCAAGACCGGCGGCGTAAGCGGCGCCGAGGGCTGTGGTCTCGGCGATCTCCGGCTTGCTCACCTCGATCCCGAGCACGTCGGCCTGGATCTGCATGCAGAGTTCGTTGGCGGTGATGCCGCCGTCGACCTTGAGCACGTCGATCTTGACCCCGGAGTCCTTCTCCATCGCATCGGCGACATCCTTGCTCTGGTAGCAGATCGCCTCCAGCGCGGCACGGGCGATGTGGCCGCCGGTGTTGTAGCGGGACATCCCGACAATCGCGCCGCGGGCATCGGCGCGCCAGTACGGTGCGAAGAGTCCGGAGAACGCCGGTACGAAGTACAAACCGCCGTTGTCGGTGACCGTTCGGGCGAGCACCTCGCTGTCGTCGGCGTCGGTGATGATCTTGAGCTGGTCTCGCAGCCACTGGATCCCCGAACCGGTGACCGCGATCGAACCCTCCAGTGCGAACACCGGATCTTGATCACCGAACTGGTAGCAGACCGTGCTCAGCAAGCCGTTCTGCGAACGGACCAGCTCGGTGCCGGTGTTCATCAACAGGAAGTTTCCGGTTCCATAGGTGTTCTTCGCCTCGCCGCTGCTCAGACAGACCTGGCCGACCATCGCTGCTTGTTGATCACCGAGCGCACCGGCCACCGGCACCTCGCCCTGCAACGGGCCACGGCTGCGGGTGCTGCCGTAGAAGTTCGGATCCGAGGACGGCCGGATCTCGGGCAGCATCTGCCGCGGGATGTCGAAGAAGCCGAGCAGCTCGTCGTCCCAGTCCAGGGTGTCCAGATTCATCAGCATGGTGCGACTGGCGTTGGTGACATCGGTGATGTGCACGCCGCCGTCCACCCCGCCGGTCAGATTCCAGAGCAGCCAGCAGTCGGTGGTGCCGAAGAGCACGTCGCCCTTCTCGGCGGCCTCCCTGACTCCGGGCACATTCTGCAAGATCCACTGGATCTTGCCGGCGGAGAAGTAGGTCGCCGGTGGGATGCCGGCCTTCTGCCGGATCACGTCGCCGCGGCCGTCCCGTTCCAACGCGGCGGCGATCTTGTCGGTCCGGGTGTCCTGCCAGACGATCGCGTTGTAGTACGGCCGCCCGGTGCGCTGGCTCCAGACCACCGTGGTCTCGCGCTGGTTGGTGATGCCCAGCGCAGCAAGATCACTGGCATTGAGATCGAGCCGGTTCATGGCGGTCTGGATCACCGAGGACGTACGGTCCAGGATCTCCACCGGGTTGTGCTCCACCCACCCGGGCTGCGGCATGATCTGGGAGTGCTCGAGTTGGTGTTTGCCGATCTCCTTGCCGTCATGATCAAAAACCATGAATCGGCTGCTGGTCGTCCCCTGGTCGATCGCGGCAACGTACTCGGTCATGCGCTCGTCTCCCTTGATCAAATTCGACGGTCGTCCGCTGCGGATCGGCACCGCCGATCCCGCCATCCCGATCATGCCAGCCCCAGCCCGGCGCCGTGCTGGCCGATGCCTACCGACAGACGTCGTGGAGGGGACGGCCCGACCTCTGTTGTGGGTTGTAGCCGTCCAACGTGACCCAACCCGGGCGACGCCACTCAAGTGATCCGCCAGCATCGGTCTACGGTGGACGGACAGGCGAGCGGACGGAGGTGCCCGAATGGCCAAGCGTGCTCCGCGGGTGGACCAGGGCGATGATGATCTTCGGGTCGGGCGGCCCAAGGACTGGTCGGTCGGGATGACCGGCGCGATCCATGGAGTGAAGGTGACCGCCGATCAGGCCGGCGTGGTTCGCGCCGCCCGGACGCTGCTGCGGGTGAATCAGCCGGAAGGCTTCGACTGTCCCGGCTGCGCCTGGCCGGAGCCCAGCCGCGACGCCGACGGGAAGGAGCGCGACGCCCCGTTCGGCGGCCGGATCCAATTCTGCGAGAACGGCGCCAAGGCGGTCGGCGAGGAGGCCACGCTGCGCCGGCTGACCCCGGAGTTCTTCGCCGAGCACCCGGTCAGCGAACTGCGTACGAAATCCGATCACTGGCTCGGACAGCAGGGTCGGCTGACCGAG
>DATCVL010000092.1:0-1688 GCA_036566865.1 Microlunatus sp. | reverse complement strand
TGACCAGCCGGAGCGGCCCGAGCCGAGCGACGTCGAGCGCGCCCGGCGTCTCCGCGTCGGTCCTCAGCTGTTCGTCGTACGCGCGCAACAGCGCCGCCCGGTCGTAGCCGCCTGTTGCGGGATCAGTGTGCATCGGCCAATCCTGGCTGCCCGAGCAACGTCTTGGCGAATCGATTCAGTTGGCATCCAGCTGCGGCCTCGGAGAACGGCGGCCGAGACGGCTTCGGCACCCGCTAGCCGGTCAGCACCTGGTCGATCACTTCGGCCAGTTCGGCCGGACGAGTGAACATCGGCCAGTGGCCGGAGTCCAGGTCGACGTAGTCCAGTTGCTGCACCTTGCTGAATTCGGGGAGGTGACCGGAGTCGACCGCCGCCTTCGCCTCCGCCGGCGAGAACTCGGGACAGATCACCGTGACCGGGACGTCGTAGCGCCGGGCATCGGAGAGCTGCACCGGCGCGTGGGTGATGCCCTCGGGGACGGCGATCGATTCCTGCACGAACCGCGCCCTGGCGGCCGCGTCGAGATCGGCCGAGTCCGGTCCCTCGAAGGGCTCCCAGCCGGGGAACGGCATCCGACCGTCGACGGCCGGAAAGGCGTCGAAGTAGAGGTCGCCGTCGGCCGCCGGAAAGCCACCGAGCAACAGCAGTCGGGCGACCCGATCAGGACGGCGGTCGGCCGCGATCCAGGCCAGGGTCGCCGCAGCGGAATGCCCGAGCACGGCCGGATGATCGGCGGCATCGACGGCGGCCACGACCGCGCCGGCCAACTCCTCGAGCGAGCTGACGTCGGAGTCTTCACCAGCCCCGGCGATCGGGATCGGATGGTGTCCGAGCTGTTCCAGTCTTGGCGTGACCGTCGCCCACGCAGAGGCGGTCAGCCACATACCGGGGATGAGAATGATGTCCATGTCGCGGAGGCTATCGGTCGTTGCGGACAACCCGCGTCCGGATTGATCCGCCGCAGCGCTCGTTCCGCTGATCACGGCACCGGGTCGGCCTGAAGCCTGCGGTCAGGCGTCCGATCATCCGTGCTCAGGGCACCGATCAGATGCCGGCGTAGGAGTGCAGACCGGAGAAGAGCAGGTTGACGCCGACGAAGTTGAACCAGAACGATGCCAGGCCGACGATCGCGATCACCGCGGCCCGGGTGCCCTTCCAGCCGGCGGTCGCCCGGGCGTGCAGGTAGCAGGCGAAGATCACCCAGGTGACCAAGGCCCAGACCTCCTTGGGATCCCAACCCCAGAAACGACCCCAGGCGTACTGCGCCCAGATCGCACCGGCCGCGATGGTGAAGGTCCAGATCGGGAAGGCGAAGGCCAGGACCCGATAGGCCACCACGTCCATCCGCCGCGATTCCGGCAGCCGGGCGAGATAGCCGCCGACGGTGCCCCGCCGCTCGGCCCGCTTCTTGATCAAGTAGAGGATCGAGATCACGCCGCCGATGTTGAACGCGGCCCCGCTGATCGACGCCGCGGTGATGTGGATGACGAACCAGTACGAGTGCAGCGACGGCACCAGCGGAGCCACCGCGACATAGAAGACGGTGACCGCCAGACCGTTGCCGATGGTGGCGAGCATGGTCACCGGCAGCCCCAGCCAGCGCATCCCCATCTTCGCCAGCACCAGGTAGGCCGCCACGATGATCACCATCGCCATGGTGGTGAATTCGTACATGTTGCCCAGCGGCC
>DATCVL010000091.1:0-31135 GCA_036566865.1 Microlunatus sp. | reverse complement strand
TCGCCGTATTCGTTGACAAACCGCTGGCGATCAATCTGGTTGATGCGGATCGGATCCTCCGGACCGCGATGCAGCACCGAACCAGGTTGTACGTCGGCCACAACATGCGGCACATGCCAGTGATCACGACCATGCGTGATTTGATCTCCGATGGCGCCGTCGGCGAGGTCAAGGCAATCTGGTGCCGCTACTTCGTCGGCGATGGCGGGGACCGATTCTTCAAGGATTGGCATGCCGACCGGAGCCGGGTGAACTCGCTGCTCTTGCAGAAGGCTTCCCACGACCTGGATGTGATCCACTGGCTGGCCGGCGGCTACAGCCGACGCGTGGTCGGGATGGGCGGACAGACGCTGTACGCCTCGATCGATGATCGAATGGACCGCTCCGATCAGGTCGTGCGGGACTGGTGGTCGCACGACAACTGGCCGCCGCTGGCGCAGCGTGGGCTCAACCCGGTGGTCGATGTCGAGGACCTCTCGATGGTGCAGATGGCCCTCGACAACGGTGTTTACGCCAGCTATCAGGAGTGCCACTACACGCCGGACTACTGGCGCAACTACACGGTGATCGGAACCGAGGGCAGGTTGGAGAACTTCGGCCTCGATGGGTCGGGTGTGATCAGGGTCTGGAATCACCGCACCGACTATCGAGCCCACGGTGACGTCGAGGTTCCCATCCCGGAGGTCGGCGGCGGCCATCACGGAGCCGACCCGAAGTTGCTCGCTGAGTTCCTCGACTTCGTGCGCACCGGGCGGCCGACGCAGACCTCTCCGGTCGCCGCCCGGCAGGCGGTTGCCACCGCTGCATTGGCGACCGAATCGATGCGTAGCGGCAGCACGCCCCAAGACATTCCTCAACTTGATCAACAACTGATCGATTACTTCGAGGCGGGTCAACCCGGTGACCGGTCACCCGCCTCCCAACGGCAGGAGTCGTGATGATCACACCGCAATCCTTGTCCCGGCGTTCGCTACTGGCAGTCGGAGGTTTGGCGGCATCGGGTCTGGTTGTCGGCTGCAGCGGGGGCAGAGAGCCGTTGCCGGGAACGGACGGATCGACGCCGCGAACGCTGGAATCGCCGCTGCTGGCCGAAAAGGTGAATGCCGGCAACCTTCCCGAGCTTGCCGATCGGTTGCCTGACCAACCGATGACGGTTGCCCCGATCAAGTCCGAGGGCAAGTTCGGTGGAACGTTGCACCGTGCGCAGACGGTGGCGACGGATTCGGGTGTGGTGGCATCTTTCGCCTCGTCCGGGCTGGTCGAATGGACGTTGTCGGCAGACAAAGCCATGCCCAGCCTGGCCGAGTCGTACGAGCGCAGTGGCGGAAACAAGATCTTCACCTTCAAGCTCCGGCGCGGTCTCAAGTGGTCTGACGGTGAGCCTTTCGGCGTCGACGACGTGATCTTCGCGATCGAGGACTGGCTCGGCAATGCAACCCTGGTGCCGGCGCTGCCGGTGTGGTTCGCCGATGTCGACCAACAGCTGCCGAAGATCAGCAAGGTCGACGAGGACACGATCAAGATCGAATTCCGCGAACCCTTCGCACTGTTCGAGAAGTACATGTGCCATCCGTCGATCAGTATCCAAATCATCAAGCCGAAGCACTACCTGAAGAAGTTCCATCCGAAGTACGCCGACGCGCGCTCGGTGAACGCAGCAGCGAAGAAGGCCGGATTCGACTCCTGGGACCAGTACTTCGCTGATCGGGACAATCCGTGGACCAATCCCGATCGCCCGGTGATGGGCGCGTATCAGGTCGCCAAGGCGGCCAGCGCGCAGAGCGGGACGGCATCGCTGAGCCGCAACCCGTACTACTGGAAGGTTGATCCGTCCGGCCGCCAGCTCCCGTACATCGACAGCATCCAGGTCCAGGTTCTTGATCAATCGGCGCTCGATCTGCGTGCAGCCAATGGCGATCTCGAGTTCCAAGGCAACTTCCTCGGCTACAACTCGACGCAGGTGTTCCTCCGGAACGCGAAAGACAAGAACTTCGCCGTACAACGGTGGCAAGCCGTCGGCACACTGCTGTCGCTTTGTCCGAACCTCTCGCACCGCGATCCGAACTGGCGATCGCTGTTCATGACCAAGGACTTCCGGCTGGCGCTGTCCTCAGCGGTCAACAGGAAGGAGATCAACGACACCCTTCTCGGTGGGTTGGGAATCATCCGGCAGCCGCTGTCCACCAACGACAGCCCCTATGGCGTCACGGGCGGCGGCCAGACGGCCATCGCGTATGACGTGGCCAAGGCCAAGCAGCTTCTCGACGGGCTGGGACTACGACCGAGTAACGGCGTGCGGCGGTATCGCGGTAAGCCGTTGGAGTTCACGGTGATCTATACCGACAGCGACCAAGGCATCGCCCGCGCGGATGCGTTCAACCTGGTCAAGAAGTATTGGGCGGAGATCGGAGTCAAGATCAACCTCCGACCGGTCGACGACACCTTGTACGCCCAGTTGCGGGCCAGCAATGACTATGACTTCGACGGCACGACGATGATCGAGGACGACTGGGATCTCGAACCGGTGTGGTACGTACCGACGTCGAGCGGCAGTCACTCGTGTCCCGGCTACGGCCTGTGGTACGCAACCGGCGGAAAGGACGGCATCAAACCGCCGTCGGAGATGAAGGACCTGATGGACACCTGGGACGCTCTGCGTACCGCCCCGTCCGACACCGAGCGAATCGCGGCTGGGAAGAAGATCACCCAACAGCACAACGACAACGTGTATGTGATCGGCCTGATGAAGTTGTCGTTCCAACCGGTCGTGGTCAGCAACAAGATCATCAACGTCCGGACTGACCAGCCGGAGTTGTCGTTCTACTACGGACGGGAAGGCATCACCAAGGCGGAGCAGATCTACTTTGGCTAGCTCGCGGACCGGCGCAATGATCCTCGCAGTCCGGGACTGCAGCGGAGGTCGACGATGCTGAGGTATCTCGGATTCCGGCTGTTGAACGCAATCCCTACTCTGCTGGCGATCTCGGTGGTGGCGTTCTTCATCATCCAGCTGCCGCCGGGCGACTTCCTGACCACCCAGATGCAGGCGTTGGAAGCTCAAGGAGAGTCTGCAGACCCTGCGTTGATCGAGGCGTTGCGTCAGCGGTACGGCATCGGCGACCCGTTCTGGGTGCAGTACTGGAAGTGGATCAGCGGGATCGTCTTCTACGGCGACTTCGGCTTGTCCTTTCAGTATCAGCGGCCGGTCTCGGACCTGATCGCGGAGCGACTCCCGCTGACGCTGCTGCTCGGCATTTCGACGATGTTGGTCACCTGGCTGATCGCTCTGCCGGCGGGTATCTACTCCGCGATCAAGCAGCGGAAGGCGCCCGACTACGTGATCTCCACAATCGGATTCATCGCGTTGGCGACGCCGAACTTCATGGCCGCCCTGGCACTGGCGTTCATCGGCTTCCAGTTCTTCGGTCAGAGTGTCGGTGGACTGTTCTCGCCGGAGTACGTCGACGCACCGTGGAGCCTGGCGAAGTTCGGTGATCTGCTGGCACACCTGTGGATCCCGGTGGTGGTTCTGGCATTGGCCGGAACGGCAGGGATCATTCGGACGATGCGGGCGAACCTGCTGGACGAACTGAACAAACCGTACGTCACCACCGCTCGGGCGAAGGGTCTCCCGGAGCGAATAGTGATCAGACGGTACCCGGTGCGGATCGCCATGAATCCGTTCGTGTCCACCGCCGGGTGGAGCCTTCCCCAGCTCTTCGACGGGGAAGTCATTGTCGCCGTCGTGCTGTCGTTGGGGACCACCGGGCCGTTGCTGCTGGCGGCACTGAAGTCACAGGACATGTACCTGGCAGGCGGGATCATCCTGATCGTTGCGACCCTGACGGTTGTCGGCACGTTGTTGTCCGACCTCCTGCTTGCGGCGGTCGATCCGCGCGTTCGATTCGGGAAGGCATGATGCTGCGGCGACGAGTCAATCATCGCGATGCCACTGTCACCGCATCGCAATCGACGCTGATCTGGCGCCGGTTCCGCAAGCACCGGTTGGCAATGGTGGGAGTGATCGCCCTGGTGGTGATGTATCTCGGCGCGATCTTCGCGGGCTTCATCTCGCCGTCGACACCTGACATCACCAGTTCGACCCACGCTTACCAGCCGCCGCAAGGAATCAGGTTGTCGGCCGAGCACGGATTCTATGTCTATCCCACGGTCGGCCGCACCGATATCGACACGATGCAACGAGTCTTCGAAGAGGACCGCAGTCAGGTTGTCGAGCTGCGATTCTTCGTCCAGGGGCCGGATTACAAGATCATCGGCTTGATTCCTTCGGACGTGCATCTCTTCGGACCGGCGGATCCGAGTCAGTCGTGGTACGCGTTGGGGGCCGACCGAACCGGCGCTGATCTGCTGACGAAGATCATCTACGGTGCCCAGGTATCGCTGTCGATCGGACTCATCGGGGTGGCTGTCTCGTTGATCCTCGGCATCATCCTGGGCGGCATCTCCGGCTACTTCGGCGGCCCGGTGGATCACATCATCCAGAGAGTCATCGAGTTCATCATGTCGATCCCGACGTTGCCGTTGTGGCTCGGGCTGGCGGCCGCCATCCCGCCAGGATGGGGATCCATGCAGACCTATTTCATGATCACCGTGATCTTGTCGCTGGTGGGTTGGACCAGTCTGGCTCGGGTGATTCGGGGCAGGTTCCTGCAAACCCGCGACGAGGATTATGTGTTGGCGGCCAGGCTCGACGGCGTGAAGACGGGACGGATCATCAGCCGGCACATGCTGCCGGCCTTCAGCTCGCACGTGATCGCGACCGTCAGCCTCGCCATTCCCGGAATGATCTTGGCCGAGACGTCGCTTTCTTTTCTGGGACTCGGGCTGCGGGCCCCGGCCGTGTCCTGGGGCGTGCTGCTGCAGGACGCTCAGAACGTGCAGACGGTGGCGACGGCGCCATGGCTGATGCTTCCCGGGGTTGCCGTGATCCTGGCCGTTGTCGCATTCAACTTCGTCGGCGATGGTTTGCGGGACTCGGCCGACCCGTACGGGAACTAGGAGTCAGCAGATGACGGACGATCTCATTCTCGACATCCGGGGTCTGCGGACGTCGTTCTTCACCGACGCCGGCGAGATCAGGGCCGTCGACGGAGTTGATCTTGCTCTGCGACGGGGACGTACGACCTGCGTGGTGGGCGAATCCGGGTCGGGCAAGTCGGCGCTGGCTCGATCGATCCTGCAGGTTGTCGATCAACCTGGACGGATCGTCGACGGAGCGATCGATTATCGCCCGACTGACGGGAGCGAGCCGATCGGCTTGGCGACCTTCGATCCACGGGGGCGGGCGATCCGCAGGATTCGCGGCAAGGAGATCGCGATGATCTTTCAGGAGCCGATGGCCGCGCTCAGCCCGGTGCACACGATCGGTCGCCAGATCGCCGATCTGTTGGAGGAGCACGAAGGCATCCGGCGTCGTGATCGTCGCTGCCGCGAGCGGGTCGTCGCGGCGCTGGAGGAAGTCGGCATCCCTCGACCGCAGGAACGGATCGACGCCTACACCTTCCAGTTGTCGGGTGGTATGCGACAGCGGGCGATGATCGCGATGGCGATGATCACCAGGCCACGGCTGCTGATCGCTGACGAGCCGACTACCGCGCTCGACGTGACCACGCAGGCACAGGTGCTCGACCTGATCCGGCAAGAGAAGTCCGCCAGCGGGATGTCGGTGATGTTCATCACCCACGATCTCGGGGTGGTAGCCGAGATCGCCGATGACGTCGTCGTGATGCGGCATGGCAAGGTGCAGGAATCCGGACCCGTGGAGCAGATCTTCAACGATCCACAGCATTCCTACACCCGGGAGTTGCTGGCGACATTGCCGCAGCGCGCTGCCGTCAGGGCAGAGTCTGTCAGCAGCGCGCCTGCGCAACTGACAACACCACCGATCATGGAAGTCGCCGACCTGCGGATGGAGTTCCGGGCGCCGTCACGGCGCCTGTTCCGGCGCGGCTCTGGGGAAGCCGTGAAGGCCGTCGACGGGGTATCGTTCGCCCTTCCGCAAGGCAGCACGCTCGGCATTGTGGGGGAGTCCGGATGTGGCAAGACGACACTGGGGCGGACGATTCTGCGGGCGTATCAACCCAGCGACGGCAACATCTGGTACCACGGTCCGGACGGAAGAGTTGATCTGGCAACGCTGGACGAACGCGAACTCGCTCCTTATCGGCAGCAGATTCGGATGATCTTCCAGGATCCGTATGGTTCGTTGAACCCACGGATGACGGTCCAAGACGTGATCACCGAGCCACTGCGCGCAGCAGGCATGCGCGATCGGACCGAGATCGAGGATCGTGCGGCGGAGGCAATTCGCTGGGTCGGGTTGGACCCTGTGGTTCTGCAGCGCTATCCGCATGCCTTCTCCGGTGGCCAACGCCAGCGGATCGGTATTGCGCGAGCATTGATCACCGAGCCCTCCGTCGTGGTTGCCGACGAGGCGGTGTCGGCGCTGGACGTTTCCATTCGTGCTCAAGTGCTCGAGCTGCTGGCCAAGCTGCAGGATGATCTTGGTCTGACGTACCTGTTCATCTCTCACGATCTCTCGGTGGTCGAGCGCATCTGTGACGAGGTCGCAGTGATGTCCTTCGGCAAGATCGTCGAGCATCGGCCGACCGCCGAGCTGTTTGCTGATCCACAGCACGGCTACACACGGGCCCTGTTGTCGGCAGTGCCGATCGCCGACCCGGCTGAGCGTGGCAGCAGGAAGCGTGCAACCTATCGTCCGGCCACCGAAGCCATCACGTCCGCATGATCAACCGGGGGCCGAGCAGCCGGCCCACTCGATCCGAATCGAAATGCCTTGGCCATCCCGGCAGCACCCACTGCCAGCGACCACTGCCATCGTTCCAGACCCGCTGATTGATCAGCGGGCCGAGATCCGGAAGTTGATCAACGCAGACCCGTCCTACTCGCTCATCGAGCAGAGCCGCGGTGATCGCGGTCAATCCATGCCGGCCGGAGGCGACGACCTCGAACCGATCGAAAGTCAGATCAGGAAGCAGACCATCGGTGACGAGTTCGAGGGTGCGTACGAGGTCCCAGGTGCGCCCGGCCTGTAACGAATCGCCGAGCCAGAGCAGGTCACACAGCCCCTTGTACAGCGAGCTCTCGATGTCGCGTGGGTCTTTGCCCTCGCGATCGTGCGGAAGCACCGTGCCGGTGCCCCGGACATCGAGGAACATGGTGGCGCAGTGTCGGTCGACGATCGCCGCGGCTGCCGCTGCCGTCAGGCCCGGGATTCCGGAGTCGTCCATCACGACGCGGAGCGTCGTCGGGATATCGGCAGTGCTCTGCACCAGCACACCTGCCGTCACCACGCCGCGCTCCGTCTGCCAGAAGCCCTGCCTGGCTTGGAGAACTGGCCCGATCTGAATCGGGTCGAACCATCGCCGGCCCGACAGCTCGACCGATACCCGTGGTCGTCGGACGGCGTCCGACAGCCATGCCATCGCAGTGTCCGGATCGGACTGCGCCGTGGTCGGATGCGGCAGTTCGTCGAAGACCGTCGGCAGGCTCGGATCGTCCAGCAGCACCTGCCCTGACTGAGTCGTCCGGAGCTCGCTCGGCGGCAACGGATCTGCCGGGTTGGCGTCGTCTGGTGTGCCACCCAGTTGCTCGGCAAAGAACCGCGCGGCCGCACTGGCCAGCCGATCGTCGTAGCGGTGCCCGTTGGCGGTGGTGACCAGCTCGATCGGCGGCTGTGCGCATCGCCGGAGCAGAGCGTTCGCCTCGGAGACGACCGATTTCGTACCAGGGAAGGGAAAGAAGTCATACTCGGCCGCGAGTACCAGGACCGGTGAAGGTGCCATGCTGATCAACAGATCACCATGATCAACTCCGTCGCGGGTGCCGCCCAGCAGGATCTGCTCGGCGTCCTGTCGCTGACCGGAATCCAGATATGCGTCGCGACCGCAGACAAAGGTTCCGGGTGCAGCTGCGGCAAGATCGGGAGCAACCGCCATCAGCAGGCAGGTGAGGTAGCCGCCTCCGCTGTTTCCCGTCACCCCAACTCGAGTCGGGTCGACGTCCGGTTGGGTTCTGAGCACCGACAGTGCTGCGAGCGCGTCGCGGATGAAGTACCGGGCCAGGGAAAGATGGTGCCACCAGGCCTGAACGCCGACGTGGGTATGTTCGGTGGTTCCCGGCCGGACCAGCGGAGGACCGTCCGGCGACGGATATCCGTATCGCTCACCCTGACCTGCGGGATCGAAGATCAACACGACCAGTCCGGACCGCGCCAGACGGTCAGCGAGTCGCTGATACTCGGGCTCGGACTTTGCCAGATCGGCGTGGCCGCAGACGATCAGGACGGCGCCGCGACCGCCGTCAGGTACTGCACCGGTCGGTCGGTAGAGAGTCGCCGGAATGTCGATCTCGGCTGCTATGCGGATCGTCATCGGCTGGATGTCGACCGGGCCACGTCGGGTAGTGGGACGACCCTGTCGGACAACCACATCGGGCAGTTCGGGTATGCCGCCGACAGCTGTCGCGACGGCCACTCGGATCCGTTGCTGCTCCGTCCGCAATGCCTCCACGGATCCGATCGATTGCCGGCGCCGGCGCCAGCGATCGAGCTCCTCGCGGGTCCGCTTCGCGATCTCTCGCTGCAAAGTCAGAGCGACATCAAGATGTCCGTTCAGGTTCGGGTGGAACGCGAGCGAATGATCTTCGATCGGCATCCGAGAAGAGTACTGCATGCGGTTGCGGCATTTGCAGAAGGTTGGCACAGTATCCGTCGTGACTGACGGTCGAAAACGGTACGTGCTCTGCGGATTGTCCAATCGGGGGATCGCTACCTTCGCCCGTCCGATCCTCGGCCCAGCAACTGCTCGGGGGCAGGACGAGACGCGGACGTCTGCCGGTTTCGGTTACGGCGTCGACGGCGACAACTACGCCGATGTGGCAACCCTGGTTGGGATCGTTGACCCCGATGCCGAGCGCGCGCGAGCGTTCAACGAGAGTCAGTTGCGCGCTGGGCTGCCGACGATTCCGACCTTCGCACCGGATGAGTTCGATCGGATGCTGGCCGACACGGGGCCGGAAGCCCTGATCGTGACATCCCCCGACCACACCCATGCCGAGTACATCGAAGCCGGCGTTGAGGCTGGGCTGGACGTGATCAGCGAGAAACCGATGACGGCGACGGCTGAGCAGGCAGCAGGCATTCTCCGGATCGCCGACCGTGGCCGGATCCGGGTCAGCCATAACCTGCGCTACACGCCGCGACATCGTGCGGTCAGGAAGCTCATCTCGGAGGGCGCGGTCGGTCGGGTCCTTCAGGTCACCCTGGATTATCACGTCGACATCCGGCACGGGGCCAGCTACTTCGTGCGTTGGAACCGGCGCCGCGACTGTTCGGGTGGACTGACGGTCCACAAGAGCTGCCACCACCTGGACCTGATCAACTGGTTGATCAATGATCTGCCGGATCAGCTGTACGCCCGCGGTGGCCGGAACTTCTACGGAACCGAGGGTGCGCATCGGCCGAGAGACGGGCAAGGCCGTCCGATATCCGGGGACCAGTTGGCAGAAGCAGATCCCTATTACCGCGCGCAACACGGCAGCGGGGTTCTCCCGCTGTTCGGCGATGGGGTGCGGACCGGGTCTGGGTTCCCGTACGCCCTGCAGTATCGAACGGAACCGCCGATGACGATCTATGACTCGGAGATCGACATCGAGGACACCTACAGTGCACTGATCGGTTACCGCGGCGGCGCCTCGGCTTCGTATTCGATCGACTTCTCATCGCCGTGGGAGGGCTACCGACTCGGAATCTCCGGTACGGAGGGCCGGATCGAGACCAGCTATGGTCACGATCTTCAGCGCAATCCCTTGCCAGGCAATGATGCAGTCCGGCTGCTACCACTGTTTGGTCCGGCACGAACCATCGAGGTCGACACCGGAGGTTCCGGCCACGACGGCGCCGACCCGATCATGCGCAGCGATCTCTTCGGTACTCCGTCCGAGGAATCGCTCCGGCTGGGCCTGCCGGCAACAGTCGAGCAGGCGGCGTACGCGGTCGCAGCGGGCGAGGCGATCTCACGATCGATTACCTCTGGAACGGTGATCGACATCGGGCGATTGCTGGCAGCACCTGAACACGTCTGATCGATCGTGATCAATACGGATCTGGAAAACGGACGGCAACCCTTGACGGTCTGATCATGGCCTTGATTGCCTACTCCCGTCGGTCAATGTTGATCATGACCGCAGGAGCCACAGGGGGAGCATCATGTTGAGGCCACAGGACTCTGCGACGCGAGAACGCAAGCGGCTGGACGGATTGTGGGACTTCCGGATCGATCATGACGGGGTCGGTACGGAGCAGGGCTGGCAGTCCGGAGAGCTGCCGGACCCGCGGCAGATGGCGGTGCCGGCCTCGTACAACGAGTTGGTGACCGAGAGTACCGACCGGGAGTTCTTCGGCGATCTCTGGTACGCCACCACGATCCGGATTCCGCGCGGTTGGGGCGGCCAGCGGATTGCTCTGTACCTCGAGTCGGCGACGCATCGGGCCACCGTCTGGGTGGACGGCATCGAGGTCGGCGGACACGAGGGCGGCTACCTGCCTTTCGAGCTGGACCTCACCGAGCAGGTGACGCCGGGTGAGGCCGTCCGCCTCGTCATCCGGGTCAACAACACGTTGAGTTTCCAGTCGATCCCGCCGGGTGTGATCGAAGACGGTCCTACCGGCCGTCAGCAGCGCTATTTCCACGATTTCTACAACTACGCAGGGATCCATCGCTCCATCTGGTTGACGGCGACACCGCCGGACCGGCTCGACGACCTGGTGGTGACGACCGACCGGGACGGGACCACGGGGATGGTGTCGGTCCGGACCCAGAACACCGCGGCCGATCGTCTCCGGACCACGATGATCTTGAGAGATGGATCCGGGGTCGAGGTCGCCCGTGGTGAGGGGGCCGAGGTCGACCTCACCGTGCCTGACGTTCAGCTGTGGCAGCCGGGCCACGGATACCTGTACGAGCTGACCGTGCAACTGTCCGAGCAAGATCAACTCGTCGACGCGTACCAGCTGAACGTCGGGGTGCGGACGGTTGAAGTGCGTGGCACCGAGTTCTTGATCAACGGTGAGCCGTTCTACTTCACCGGGTTCGGCATGCACGAGGATCACGCCATCGTGGGCAAGCAGCACAATGACGCCTTGATGCTGCGGGACTTCGCCTGCCTGGAATGGATCGGCGCCAATTCCATCCGTACCTCGCACTATCCCTACTCCGAGGACTTCATCGATCACGCCGATCGCACCGGTCTGGTGGTGATCGACGAAACACCGGCCGTCGGGCTGAATCTGGGCATCGGCGGTGGCTTGTTCGGCAGCCAGGGCTATCCGACCTTTTCTGCGGAGACGATCAACGACCAGACCAGAGCCAATCATGCCCAGGTGATTCGGGAGTTGATCAACCGCGACCGCAACCATCCGAGTGTCGTGTTGTGGTCGATCGCGAACGAACCGGAGTCACACACCGACGAGTCCGTCGCCTACTTCGAGCCGCTGTTCGCCGAAGCCAAGCGAGCTGACCCGTCGCGCCCGGTCGGATTCGTCAACATGATGCTGGCCCGGCACGGCGAGTGTCGGTTGGCTGAATTCGCCGACGTGATCATGCTCAACCGCTACTACGGCTGGTACGTCTTCACCGGTGATCTCGCCGGCGCGGAGCGTGCCTGGCGCAGTGAGCTGACGGCCTGGGCCGGTGACGGCAAGCCGATCATCATCACCGAGTACGGCGCCGACACCCTGGACGGAATGCATCAACTGCTGCCTCAGCCATGGAGCGAGGAGTATCAGCAGCAGTACCTGGAGATGAACTCGCGCGTCTTCGATGCCGTCGATGCGGTCGTCGGCGAGCAGGTCTGGAACCTCGCCGATTTCGCCACCACGGCAGGGATCATCCGGGTCGGCGGCAATCGCAAGGGTGTCTTCACCCGGGATCGCGAGCCGAAGCAGGCAGCGCACTGGCTGCGTCATCGCTGGGCCGATCAACGGCGCAGCGACTGACCGCCGGACCGGGCTTCCTCGACCGGGCACTGGACCTGCTCGAGCAGTGCTCGGACCCGAAATGTCTCAGAGTTTGGAATCGGTGCTGGCGATCCACGGGATCGGGGCGCAAACTGTCCGCATGGCATTCCAGAGCCTCATCATTACTTAGCGCGCTGCGGCCTCGTCACAGCGCGCCAAACCTCCTGTCTTCCAGCGGGAGGTTTTTTCATGCCCACAGCCCGAAGCACCGACCGCGAACGAATCCAGAATCCGAGGACATCATGTCGACGCAGAGCGCGGCGCCCTTCCCGCAGCCGAACGAGTTCCACGTCTACGACACCACCCTGCGCGACGGATCGCAGCAGGAGGGGATGCGGCTGACCGTGCAGGACAAGCTACAGATCGCCCGCTACCTGGATGAGCTGGGCGTCGACTACATCGAGGGGGGCTGGCCGGGTGCGAACCCCAACGACACCGCCTTCTTCGCCGCCGCGGCCCGCGGCGAGCTGACCCTGAAGAACGCCACCCTGACCGCGTTCGGATTCACGCGTCGGGTCGGCGGCAACGCGGCCGACGATCCGTTGACCGCCGCGCTGCGGGACTCCGGTGCATCAGTGGCCTGTGTGGTGGCCAAGAGCAATGATCAACATGTGCTGCGGGCGCTGCGGACGACGCTGGAGGAGAACCTGGCGATGATCTCCGACACCGTCGCGCACCTGGTGGCGGAGGGGCAGCGGGTCTTCCTGGATTGCGAGCACTTCTTCGACGGATACCGGGAGAACAAGGCGTACGCGACCGAGGTGGTCAGCACGGCGATGGAAGCCGGCGCCGAGGTTGCCGTGCTCTGCGACACCAACGGCGGGATGCTGCCGCCCTGGGTGTCCGACGTCGTGGCCGAGGTCGCCGAGAGCACAGGTGCGCGACTGGGTATCCATGCTCACAACGATTCCGGCTGTGCGGTGGCCAACACCCTGGCCGCCGTCGACGCCGGCGCCATCCACGTCCAGGGCACCATCAACGGCTACGGGGAGCGGACCGGCAATGCTGATCTTGTCCCGGTGGTGGCCAATCTTGAACTGAAGTACGGCTGGCAGCTGCTGCCGGCCGGATCGCTGGCCGAGGCGACGCGACTATCCCATGCGATCGCCGAGGTGACGAATGTTCCACCGAGCAATCGTCAGCCCTATGTTGGCTTGTCTTCCTTCACCCACAAGGCGGGGTTGCACGCCAGCGCGATCAAGGTCGATCCGAACCTCTACCAGCACATCGATCCTGAGCTGGTCGGCAATGACATGCGGATGCTGGTGTCCGACATGGCCGGCCGAGCGAACATCCAGATCAAGGGCGAGGAGCTCGGCTTCGACCTCTCCGACCGGGACCTGGCGGCAAAGATCACCGACACGGTCAAGGAACGCGAGGCAGCCGGCTACACCTACGAGGGTGCCGATGCCAGCTTCGAACTGCTGCTGCGGAGCGAGCTTGATCAACTGCCGGTCTTCTTCGTCGCCCGGTCCTGGCGGGTCTTCACCCAATCGATCACCAGGGAGGGCGAGGATCAGCGTGAGCTGGACACCGAGGCCACCCTGCAGCTGGATGCCGGAGGCTCGACGACCCGCGTGGTCGGCGAAGGCAACGGCCCGGTGAATGCCCTTGATCATGCTCTGCGGCAGGCACTGCAGCCGGTCTACCCGGCGGTCGAACGATTCGAGCTGAGCGACTATCGGGTGCGGATCCTTGATCAAGGTCACGGCACCGACGCCACCATTCGCGTGTTGATCCAGACCACGGACGGGCTGCGTAGTTGGACCACCGTCGGCGTGGGACAGAACGTGATCGACGCATCGTGGGAGGCGCTGGCCGACGCCTACAGCTACGGGTTGCTGCAGCCCGGATCGGCGCAGGCCTGAGCAGATGACATCCGCCGACAGCGCAGCCGAGGACACCGCTGACCGACCACGACAGCCGATGCTGCATGACAGCGTGATCCTGTTGCGGGCGCCGAGCCAGGTCTGGTCCGGGTCCGACGGCGAGCTGTCCGATCATCCGATCCATGGCGTGTATCACGGCGATGTCAGGTTCCTGCGTCAGCTGCAGCTCAGGGTTGGCGGCACCAGGCCGGAAGCAATCGGGTCCGCGCCGGTGGATGCGTCCGAGGCCGTGTTCGTCGGACTGGTACGGGCCCTCGATGATCAGACCGTCGATCCGCGCCTGCGGCTGGAGCACCGGCGTCGGATCACGGCCGGTGCGCTGACCGAGGACCTCCTGCTGATCAACAGTGGAGCCGACGAGATCCGTACCACGGTGGCGATCTCGCTGATCGCAGACTTCAGCCCGATGGCGTTGATCAGACAGGGCAGGACTGCCGACGCGACCAGCACGTTCAGGCGGGACGGCGATGAGCTGATCATCAGCTCCGGCGAATGCAGTGCGCGACTGTCAGCCTCCGGCGCCGGGTTGGAGACCGACGGGCCGAGGGTGATCATCACCTGGCCGGTGTCGATCGCACCGGGAGAGCGGATTCGATTCCACTGGTCGGTCAGCCTGTCGGATCGGGATGCGGTGGTCCGCGGATCCGTGGGCACCGCTGCCTGGTCGCGGGCCGAGGCCCGGACCCCGGACAGCCGGCTGCGTCAGTGGATCCGTACGGCGTTGGATGATCTTGATGCGCTGCGGATGACCACCGTTGCGGAGCCGGAGCAGGAGTTCCTGGCCGCCGGGGCACCGTGGTTCTTCACCCTCTTCGGTCGGGACTCGATCTGGGCTGCCCGGTTGCTGCTGCCGCTGGGCACCGAGCTTGCCGCATCGACGTTGCGCGTCCTCGCCGGTCTGCAGGGTCGGACCGCGGTGATCGAGACCGCCGAGCAGCCGGGCAAGATCATGCACGAACTCCGATCCGGCAGCACCCAACTGGGTGGTGGCACGCAGTTGCCGCCGCTCTACTACGGAACGGTCGACGCGACGGCGCTCTGGATCGTGTTGTTGTACGAGGCCTGGCGCGGCGGGCTGCCCGATGATCAGGTCCGCGAGTTGCTACCCAATCTGGAAGCAGCCCTGGGGTGGATGCGTGATCACGGCGACGCCGATGGCGACGGGTTCCTGGAGTACGTGGATCGCTCCGGACACGGTTTGGCCAACCAGGGTTGGAAGGACTCGGGTGACTCGATCCAGTGGCGAGACGGTCGTCTGGCCGACGGGCCGATCGCGTTGTGCGAGGTGCAGGGCTACGCCTACCAGGCTGCCATCGGCGGCGCCGAGCTGCTTGATCATTTCGGGCGGGACGGTTCGGCCTGGCGGGCCTGGGCGGCCGACTTGAAGGATCGCTTCGTAGCAGAATTCTGGATCGACCACCCGGACGGTGCGTATCCGGCGATCGCGTTGGACGCCGCCAAGCGTCCGGTCGACTCGGTCACCAGTAACATCGGTCACCTGCTCGGCACCGGCATCCTGCAGCCGGGCCAGTCGGAGTTGATCATGAACCGGCTGATCTCGCCGGCCTTGAACTCCGGCTACGGTCTGCGCACCTTGTCGACCGATGCGGCGGGCTACTGGCCCCTGTCCTATCACGGCGGATCGGTGTGGGCACACGACACCGCGATCGTGATCGACGGGCTGGCCCGGGAGGGCCTTGGCGAGGCCGCCGCGAACCTGTCCGAGGGCTTGCTCCGGGCGGCCGAGAGCTTCGGCTTCCGGATGCCGGAGCTGCACTCCGGCGATCCTCGATCGGAGTACAGCCGGGCGATGGCCTACCCAGCGGCCTGTCGCCCGCAAGCCTGGTCGGCGGCAGCCGCCGTCGTGGTGGCCTCAGCCCTCGGTGTCGAGCTGCAGGAACCGGCGTAGCGCTGCTGCGCCCTCGACGGCGATGGGCTCGCCACGGTTGAAGTCCTCGGGCCGGAGCAGCAGCCGTTGGTGCTCGGCCGCTACACCCCGCCGGACCATCGGGTTGGTGCCGTTGGCGCGGTAGCCGACCTTGCGGCTGACTGCCAGCGATGACGGATTGTCTGTGAACGCGCCGGACGTGATCTCGCGGGCGCCGAGCTCGTCGAAGCAGAACGCGCAGATCGCCTGGCGCATGCGGGTTCCGATGCCCTGGCCGTGAAAGCGTTGGGCGAGCCAGGATCCGGTCTCGCCGGTTCTGGTGATCGCGAAGTCGTGGGTGCTGATGCTCTGGGTGCCGACCAGCTCACCGCCGCGGCGTACGGCGAAGTCCAGGCTGAAGTGCTCCGGCGTGAACTGGCTGCGGACCGACCAGTGGAAGCGGGCGAAGTTGGCCGGGAGTTCGTCCGGGTCGGCGTCGGTCCAGGGCGTCGAGAACGGCATGAAGTCGGGCGCGTGGACGCCGTCGCGTACCAGCTCGACGAACTCGGGCAGGTCGTCGTCGCGGATGATCTTGAGTTCAAGATCACCGGCCGTGATCCGCAACTGGTACGGCGGCCAGATCTCGGTCAGGTCCATGCCCCAACCTTGAACTCTCGCCGGCCGACTCGCGACCCGTTTTCGGCTGTCCCCGGCCGGCAGCTGGTCAATCGTCGTCGCCGACCCTGTCGATGATCAACTGCGTCGGCTCAGCGGGCTGATCGGCGATCTGCCAGCTGCCCTGCAACGCCTCGACGGCCCGAGGGATTCGTCCGGCCTCGTCGGTGTGCAGAGTGATCAACGGCTGACCGGCGGTGACCCGGTCTCCGGGTTTGGCGTGCAGCCGCACGCCGGCGGCCGCCTGCACCGGATCCTCCTTGCGAGCACGACCGGCACCGAGTCGCCAGGTCGCCACACCGACCGCGAGCGCGTCCAGCTCGGTCAGATAACCGCTCCGGTCGGCCACCACCGTTTCGGATTCCCGCGGCCGGGGCAGTGGGGCATCCGGATCGCCGCCCTGGGCCATGATCATCTTGCGCCAGACATCCATCGCCCGCCCGGAGGCCAGCACCTCGGCCGGATCGAGGTCGCGAATCCCTGCTGCGGCGAGCATGTCGCGGGCAAGAGCAAGGGTCAGCTCGACCACATCGGACGGGCCGCCGCCGGCGAGCACCTCCACCGACTCGGCGACCTCGACCGCATTCCCCGCGGCCCGTCCGAGCGGAGTGTCCATCCGGGTCAGCAGAGCTGTCGTCGGTACCCCGGCATCGCGACCCAGCGACACCATCGCGCGGGCCAGCCGAGTGGCCGAGTCGATGTCGCGCATGAACGCGCCACTGCCGACCTTGACATCCAGCACCAGCGCATTCGTACCCTCGGCGATCTTCTTGCTCATGATCGACGACGCGATCAGCGGGATCGACTCGACCGTGCCGGTCACATCCCGCAGGGCGTACAACTTGCGGTCGGCCGGCGCCAATCCGGAACCGGCGGCACAGACCACCGCGCCGACATCTTCCAATGCAGCAAGCATTTCCGCGTTGGACAGGTTGGCCCGCCAACCCGGGATCGCCTCCAGCTTGTCCAGGGTGCCGCCGGTGTGCCCGAGTCCTCGCCCCGACAACTGCGGCACCGCAGCACCACAGGCGGCGACCAAGGGGGCCAGTGGCAAGGTGATCTTGTCGCCGACGCCACCGGTCGAGTGCTTGTCCACGGTCGGCCGCGACAGTGAGGAGAAGTCCATCCGTTCGCCGGAGTTGATCATGGCGGTGGTCCAGGCAGACAATTCGGCATCGTCCAGACCGCGGAAGAAGACCGCCATCGCCATCGCCGACATCTGCTCGTCGGCGACCGCACCCTCGGCGTATCCCGCGATCAGCCAGTCGATCGCGTCCGGACCGATCGCGTTGCCGTCCCGCTTGATCTTGATCAGTTCCTGCATGTCGAACAGCCTCGAGCTCTGCCCGGCTCCGACGTGGTTGGTCATGGGCCGAGTATGGCTCACCGACCGCGTGCAGGTTGAACCGTTCGTCAACCCAGAACGGGAGTCGATAGGCTCCGACCATGCGCATCGCCCGATTCTCCGCAGGTTCCGAGCCGCAGTACGGCATCGTCGAGCTGTCCGTCGACGGCGGCGACCATCCCGACACCGTGTCGGCGCTGACCGGGGATCCTTTGGCGACCAAGGTGCAGCTGACCGGGCAGCGCTTCGCCCTGGACCAGGTCCGGCTGCTGGCACCGGTGATCCCGCGCAGCAAGGTGGTCGCGGTCGGCCGCAACTACGCCGAGCACGCGGCCGAACTCGGCAACGAGGTGCCCGAGACACCGATGACGTTCCTCAAGCCGAACACCTCGGTGATCGGCCCGGACGAGGCCATCGTCTACCCGAGCTACACGAACGAGCTCAGCTACGAGGGCGAGCTGGCGATCGTGATCGGCCGGATCTGCAAGGAGGTGCCGGCCGAACGCGTACCGGACGTGATCTTCGGCTACACCATCGCCAACGATGTCACCGCCCGGGACCTGCAGGGACCTGACAAGCAGTGGGCGCGCGCCAAGGGTTCGGACACGTTCTGCCCGTTGGGTCCGTGGATCGTCACGCACCTGGCGATCGAAGAGGCCGAGAACCTGATGATCACCGCAACGGTCGACGACGAGGTGCGCCAGCATGGTCCGACCCGGGACATGCTGAACAAGATCGTCGACCTGGTCGTGTACATCACCAGCTACACCACGCTGCTACCGGGCGACGTGATCTTGACCGGCACTCCGGCCGGAGTCGGACCGATGAATCCGGGGCAGCGGGTCAGCATCGAGATCGACGGCATCGGCACCCTGACCAACCCGGTGATCTCCGCTTCCTAGCGGCCCTCGGACAGGCGGCGTACGAGCCCGGCGTGGTGCCTTCTGCGACCGGCGGTTGACGGGCTCCGGGAGAGGGTTGGGCAGCCGATAGAGTTGGCCGGTGTGACCGGCTCTGACCATCCCACCCTGCTGACCGAGGCCGACGTCCTCGGTGATCTCGACCCGACCGACGTACGGGTTCGGTTCCCACCGTCGCCGACCGGCAACCTGCATGTCGGCAACGTACGCAGCGCGCTGTTCAACTGGGCATTCGCCCGGCACTACGGCGGCAGTTTCGTGCTCCGGATCGAGGACACCGACACGGCCCGCAACACCGAAGGCTCGCTGGAGGGTCTGATCGCGGCGCTCAGTTGGCTCGGGCTGGATTGGGACGAGGGCCCGGACAAGGACGGCCCGCACAGCCCGTACATCCAGTCCCAGCGCAGCGACATCTATGCCGACGTGGTGGCCAAACTGCTGGCCGGCGGACAGGCGTACAAGTGCTTCTGCACCCGGGAGGAGATCGACGCCCGGCAGCAGGCCCGCGGCAAGAGCGGACCGTCCGGCTACGACGGCTTCTGCCGCGATCTGACGGCCGAGCAGGTTGCCGCCCAGGAGTCGGCGGGTGTCCCGGCGGTGATCCGGATGCGGATCCCCGACGGCCCGATCGACTTCCTCGATCTGGTGCGCGGCCCGGTGCAATTCGATGCCGAGCATGTGCCCGACTACGTGATCGTGCGTGCCGACGGTAGCCCTCTCTACACCCTGGTCAACCCCGTCGACGACGCCCTGATGGAGATCACCCACGTCCTCCGGGGTGAGGATCTGCTGTCCTCGACGCCGCGCCAGATCGTGCTCTACGCGGCGCTCGCGCAGATCGGCGTCGGCTCCGGCCGGACGCCGAAGTTCGGTCATCTGCCGACCGTTCTCGGCGACGGCAACCGCCGGCTTTCCAAGCGGGACAAGGGATCCGGGCTGCAGGAGTACCAGCAGGCCGGCTACCTGCCGGCCGGTCTGCTGAACTATCTGGCCTTGCTGGGTTGGGCGATCGCCGATGACCGGGACGTCTTCAGCATGGACGAGATGGTGCAGGCCTTCGACATCCGCCGGGTGAATGCGAATCCGGCGCGGTTCGATCCGAAGAAGTGTGAGGCGATCAACGCCGCCCACATCCGACTGCTCGACCCGGTCGAGTTGACGACCCGGATGACCCCGTACCTGACCGACGCGGGAGTGTTGTCCGAGCCGCCGAAGCCGGAGCAGATCGAGCTGCTCGAGAAGGCCACCCCGCTGGTCCAGGAGAGGATGAACACCCTGGGCGAATCCGTTGCCCTGTTGGATTTCCTCTTCCTCGACGACGATCAGATCAAGATCGCCGACGATGCCGGACTGAAGTCGGACGCGTTGCCGGTACTGGACGCAGCCGAGGCCGCGATCACCGAGCTGGACCCGTTCGATCGTGATCAGATCGAGGCCGCGCTGCGTGCGGCGCTGGTCGACGAGCTGGGCCTGAAGCCACGCAAGGCCTTCGGTCCGGTCCGGGCAGCGATCAGCGGCAAGCGGATCTCGCCGCCGCTGTTCGAGTCGATGGAGCTGCTGGGCAAGGAATCCAGCCTGAACCGGATCGCCCGGGCCAAGGCACACCTCGGCGCGCAGGGCTAGTCGGCGTGAGCACCAAGCGGCGGCGTACCCAGGGCAACCCGGCCCGCCAGGGACAGCCGAAACAGAAGCCGGCGACCGGGGCGGCGAAGTCGGGCAGCAGCAAACGGCCGAGCAAGCAGCCCCGAGCGCTGGATGCGTACGCGGCCATCGAGCAGACGCCGCCGTCCGGCGTGCTCTACCCGCAGGTGCTGCGGACCGCCGATCACGTCTGGTGGCGCTCGCTGCTGGGGATCTTGATGGCGCTGTCGCTCTACATGCTGCTGGCGTCGGTGGTCAGTCAGGCGATCGTGATGTTGAGCTGGACGATCACCTCGCCGAGCACCGACTTTGCCCAGTACAGCAAGCAGGCGTCCGCCTTCGAGATCCCCGCCGGGCTGCTCGCCCAGAACCTCGGCATCGCGTTGCTGATCCCGATCTCGTTCGTCGCGATCATGATCGTGCACCACGTAGGGCCGCGCTGGTTGGGATCGGTGCAGCCGCGGCTGCGCTGGAAGTTCGTCTGGATCAGCCTGGGCATCGCTGCGGTCTCGTTCGCGGCCGTGCACCTGACCTCGATCCTTGCCGGTCCGGAGGTAAACGTCCGGCCGCAATCGCAGTTCTGGATCTTCGCCATCGTGATCGTGCTGACGTCGCCGCTGCAAGCGATCGGCGAGGAGTACCTATTCCGCGGCTATCTGCTGCAGGCATTCGGCAGCCTGGTGAAGAATCCGTGGTTCGGCGTGATCGCCTCATCGCTGGTCTTCGCGTTGTTCCACGGCACCCAGAATCTGCCGTTGTTCATCGACCGCTTCGCCTTCGGGCTGCTGGCCGCCGTGTTGGTGATGCGGACCGGTGGCATCGAGGCCGGTATCGGTGCGCACGTGATCAACAACGTGTACGCCTGGGGCCTGGCAGGGCTGACCAGCAGCATCGCCCAGTCCCGCGGCCTGGAGGAGATCGACTGGGTCAGCGCTGCCGTCGATGTCGGCGGTTTCGCCCTCTTCGCGGTCCTGGCCTACCTGGCCGGCCGGAAGCTGAAGCTGCGCACCCTGACTCCCTGACCAAGATCAACTCCGACCGGTCACGACCGAACGTCCCGGCTGAGCCAGGGGCGACCTCGCCCAGCCGAAGCTGACCCGGCTCCGCACCGGCGAGGCGGTTGTGACCGGGATGGATCCGGACGGGCGCCGACCCGGTGGCCCGGACCCGGATGTCGGCCGGCAAGCTCGAATCCGGTGCGGTGGCCGCGGAGCAGGCCGAGGCACGGGGGCGCGCCAAGAAGCACCGGCCGAAGGGAAGCGATGAGGGCGCATCGGCAGCGTCCCCGGTTTGGGCGAACGGCGGCCGGTCTAGTAGAGTTCATGCTCGTTGCCCGCGGGCAGCAAACCCTTGGGGTATGGGGTAATTGGCAGCCCGACTGATTCTGGTTCAGTTAGTTCAGGTTCGAGTCCTGGTACCCCAGCGCATCGCTGGAATCGTTTTATTCGGCCGTTCGGGATTGACTCCCGGGCGGCCGTTTTGTCTTTTCCGGGATTCTTCCTCGCCGGCCGGTTGGCTGCAATCCGACCGTAGGATACGCTCCGTATCTTATGAGCGAACGTACGGTGCTGCCGCTCCGCGACGTCGGCCGAGACAGCCTGGCAGTGGCTGGTGGCAAGGGCGCCAATCTGGGCGAGCTGATCAAGATCGGCATGCCGGTGCCCGACGGCTTCGTCATCACCACCGAGGCCTACCGGCAACTGGCGGACAGCGCGGTCGAGCTGAGACCCGACTTCCAACCGGCGGCGACCGGATCGTCGGCACCGAAGCGATCATCGCCGTCCAGATCGACTGAAGTCGATCAGCGGCAGGGCCGTCATCGCGGTGATCAACTTCGCCGGGCGTGGACGACGGTCGAGTTCCCCGACGAACTGCGGGAGTCCGTGCTGGCGGCCTATCGCCAACTGGGCGGGGGAGCGGTCGCGGTCCGGTCCAGTGCGACCGCCGAGGATCTGCCCGGCGCCGCGTTCGCCGGGCAGCAGGACAGCTACCTCGACATCATCGGCGAGGACGCGTTGGTGGATGCCGTGCGGCGGTGTTGGGCCTCGCTGTGGACCGATCGGGCGATCGCCTATCGGGCCCGACTGGCGATCCCGGAGTCAGAGGTGGCCATCGCCGTGGTGGTGCAGCAGATGGCGCCGGCCGCGGTGGCCGGTGTGATGTTCACCGCAGACCCGGTCTCCGGTGAGCGGGACAAGATCATCATCGAGTCGGCGCCCGGGCTGGGTGAGGCGGTGGTCTCCGGCGCCGTGACGCCCGAACACTACCGGCTCGGCCCCGACGGCAGCCTGATCGATCACCGCGCAGGCAGGGCCGGCGTGGTGGTGGGCGCAGCGGAGGCGGCCGCCGACAGCGGTGAACTGACGGAGCGGGAGCTGCATCGGCTGGCCGAGCTCGGCCGCAGCGTCCAAGATCACTACGGCCGGCCGATGGATCTCGAGTGGGCGATCGTCCGCGATCATCGCGACCAGAGACTCGATGATCCTCTCGGGGTGAGAGTCCGGCTGGTGCAGGCGCGTCCGATGACCGCGCTACCTCCCGAGGCGATCGAACTGTCCGCGGTCCAACGGCGTACCAATCAAGTGGTGTTGGATTATCTGCCGGTGCGGCCCTATCCGCTCGACATGACCACCTGGACGGTACGCGGTCCGGCCGAGATGCTCACCCGGATGGCGGCCAGCGTCGGAGTCGAACTCGACCTGATCAGCGGTGTACACCAGACCGACGGTGTGGTCGACGGCTATCGGCCGGTCACGCCGAGGCCGACGTTCAAGATCATCACCGCGTTCCCGTCGGTTCCCCGGCGAGTCCGCCGATACGGCGGCCTGCAGTGGCGACAGGACGATCGCTACCTGCGATTTCGCCGGCTGCTGGATTCGCTGTCGGCCCGGTCGCCGGCCGACCTCGGTTGGTCCGAACTGCTCCGCCATGTCCGCACCACGATGACCGCTGTGGACACCCCGACCGCGCTCCGGGTCGACTACCTCCCGGCCGCCGGTGCGGCCTTGATCCGGTTGATGCTGATCTTGACACTGCTCGGACGACGGCAGTTGCTCGGTGATCTGATCACCGGCGCCCCGACGATCACTCGAGAGATCGATGATCAACTGGGTCAGCTCGCCCGCAACCTGTCTGGTCATCCTGCGCTGTCGACGCGGCTCGACCGGGCGGATGATCACCTCGATGGCGACGCCCTGCTTCGGGTACTGCGCGACGACCCGGCAGCCGCTGATTTCCTGTCCCAGTTCGACGATTTCCTGCAGCAGTACGGGGCCAGGGAGACCGACAGCCCGCTCGTGGTCAGCTCGCCCACCTGGGTCGATGCTCCGGGACGGGTGCTGGAGTTGATCATGATGCTGGCCCGGACCGAAGGGACGGCGGCCGGATCGACGGTCGACAAGCAAGCCGTTGCCCGACGCGCGACGTCACGGCTGCTGCGGCATCCATGGCTGCGCCGTCCGTCAGTGCGGGGGCGAGTCCTGCGCTGGATCGACGCCGCGCAAAGCGGTGTCGGCGTACGGGAGGACACCCACTACGAGCTGCTCAGGTCGCTGCCGTTGCTGCGGCGAGCCTTGATCGAGATCGGTCGTCGGCTGGCCGACGCCGGAGTGATCGGCGACGCCGCCGACGTCTGGCATCTGCGCTGGGATGAGATCGAATCCCTGACGCCGCCCGATCAGCTGTCCGGACCGGAAGCGGCCAGGATCCGTACGGTGATTCAGAAACGATCCGCCGTGCGGGAGGCCCTCGGCTCCACGCCGTTGGTCAAGATCAAGACCACGGAGCCCGGCGGCGATGCGCTGCTGACCGGCACCCCGGCAAGCTCGGGTCGGGCCGGCGGCACGGTCCGGATCATCCGTGACAGCAACGACTTCGGCAGCCTGCGGTCCGGGGAAGTGCTGGTGTGTCCGTACACCAACCCGTCCTGGACGCCGCTGTTCCAGCGGGCGTCCGCCGTCGTGGTGGACACCGGCGGACCGGGATCGCATGCCGCCATCGTTGCCCGGGAGTACGGCATCCCGGCTGTGATGGGCACGGTGGACGGCACCAGCCGGCTCGCCGACGGCCAGCAGGTGACCGTGGATGGTGATCATGGACGCGTCTTCTGAGCCGACCCGGCGTCGCCGGGGCGCTGCGCTGGAGGCGGCGATCCTGGACGCCGCATTGATCGAGTTGAGCAGCAACGGCTTCCAGGGCTTCACCATGGAGGCGGTCGCTGCCCGCGCCGGCGCCAGCAAGAACTCGCTCTATCGGCGTTGGCCGACGCGCCGCAAGCTGGCCCTGGCCGCTGTACGCGGGCGACTGATCACCACCGAGGAACTCCGCAACACCGGATCGTTGCGCGGCGACCTGTTGGCGACCGCGCGACTGCTCGCCGCCCAGTTCGACGGGCTCGTCGGCGCGGCTCTGCGGGTCGTGGTTGCCGAGTCGATCACCGCGCCCGACGACGAGGGCTGGATTCATGATCGCGGGCCGAGTGCGGGTACCAGGATCATGCGCACGATTGCCGAGCGTGCCGTCCAACGCGGCGAGATCGACAGCGCAGTGATCACCGAGAGATCGCTGGAGGCCGGACCAGCGCTGCTCAGGTATCACTTCCTCTTCCGCGGTACGCCGATCCCGGACACCGTCCTGGTGCAGATCGTCGACGAGGTGATCCTGCCGCTGTGGACGAACTCGGATCGACCGGTGACGAATCGACCGGTGACGAATCGATCGACGACGGATCGACCGGAGCGTGGTCGGTAGCCGGCCTTCCGGAGTCACGCATATCGGCTACCGGGACAGCCCGTACCGGTGTCCGGGTGGCTCAGCCCGCGGCCGTTCCCTCAGTCCTGGCTACGACTCACTCGGTTCCGGTACGACGCAGCACCTCGCTGAGTCGCTCGGCGGCGGCAATCACTGCAGGTGCATGCAACCGGCCGGGTTGCCGGGACAGCCGCTCGATCGGTCCGGAGACGCTGACCGCGGCAATCACCTTGCCCGATGGGGATCGGACCGGTGCCGACACCGATGCGACGCCAGGCTCGCGCTCGCCGACCGAATGCGCCCAGCCACGGCGCCGTACGGCAGCCAGCGCGACCGCCGTGTACCGGGACCCACGCAGCCCGCGCTGCATCCGCTCGGGATCCTCCCAGGCCAACAGGATCTGGGCGGCAGAGCCGGCGGTCATGGTCAGCTGGGACCCGATCGGGACGGTGTCCCGCAGCCCCGACTGTCGCTCGGCCGCGGCAACACAGATCCGGAAATCTCCTTGCCGGCGGAACAGTTGGGCCGATTCGCCGGTGATGTCGCGCAACCGGGCGAGCACCGGGCCGGCCGTGGCGAGCAGTCGATCCTCACCGGCCGCCGAGGCCAGCTCGCCCAATCGCGGGCCGAGCACGAAGCGGCCCTGCAGATCGCGACTGACCAGCCGGTGATGCTCCAGGGCGACCGCCAGTCGATGCGCCGTGGGGCGGGCCAGGCCCGTGGCAGCGACCAGTCCGGCCAGGGTCGTCGGCCCGGTCTCGAGGGCACCCAGAACAAGGGCCGCTTTGTCCAGAACGCCGACACCGCTAGAGTTGTCCATGGCTTGATATTGCCGTCTCGAATGCTGGAATGCAAGTTCTGGCGGCGAACAACGGCGAATAACTCCGATCAAGATCATCAAACACCGGCGGTCGATGACCCGCCGCCACAACAGGGAGAGCGCTTCGGATGGGTAAGACGCTGAGTGAGAAGGTGTGGGACGCCCACGTCGTGGACGCCGACGAGAACAATCAGCTGCTCTACATCGACCTGCACCTCGTGCACGAGGTGACCAGCCCGCAGGCCTTCGACGGTCTTCGGCAGGCCGGACGGAAGGTGCGGCGTCCCGATCTCACGCTCGCCACCGAGGATCACAACATCCCGACCCTCGACGTCGACAAGCCGATCGCGGACCCGGTGTCCCGGACCCAGGTCGAAACCCTGCGGAAGAACGCCGCCGAGTTCGAGGTGCCGATCCACCAGCTCGGTGATCTTGATCAGGGCATCGTGCACATCATCGGTCCGCAGCTGGGCCTGACCCAGCCCGGCATGACGGTGGTCTGCGGCGACTCGCACACCTCCACGCACGGAGCGTTCGGTGCGCTGGCCTTCGGCATCGGCACCTCCGAGGTCGAGCACGTGCTGGCCACCCAGACCCTGCCGCAGCGCACGTCGAAGACGATGGCCGTCAACGTCAACGGTGAACTGCCGGACGGCGTGACGGCCAAGGACATCGTGCTCGCGCTGATCGCCAAGGTCGGCACCGGCGGCGGCCAGGGATATGTCGCCGAATACCGCGGCTCAGTGATCGAGAACCTTTCCATGGAAGGGCGAATGACGATCTGCAACATGAGCATCGAGTGGGGCGCCAAGGCCGGCATGATCGCTCCGGATGAGACCACCTTCGAATACCTGAAGGGCCGTCCGCACGCACCGCAGGGCGCCGATTGGGATGCTGCGGTCGAGTACTGGAAGTCGTTGCGTACCGACGATGACGCGACCTTCGATATCGAGGTCGATCTGGATGCAGCCGACCTGGCGCCGTTTGTCACCTGGGGCACCAACCCGGGCCAGGGCGTACCGCTGTCGGGAGCCGTTCCCGACCCGGAGCTCTACCACGACGAGACCTCGCGGGTGGCGGCCCAGAAGGCCTTGGAATACATGGATCTGAAGGCCGGTACGCCGATGCGGGAGATCGCGGTGGACACCATCTTCCTCGGCTCCTGCACCAATGGTCGGATCGAAGACCTGCGCGCCGCGGCCGATGTGATCAAGGGCCGCACGGTCGCCGATTCGGTACGGATGCTGGTGGTTCCCGGGTCGGCCCGGGTCCGGCTGCAGGCCGAATCCGAAGGCCTGGACGTGATCTTCAAGGAGGCGGGTGCCGAATGGCGTGGCGCCGGCTGCTCGATGTGCTTGGCCATGAACCCCGACAAGTTGGCACCGGGGGAGCGCAGCGCATCGACCTCCAACCGGAATTTCGAGGGCAGGCAGGGCAAGGGCGGCCGTACCCACCTGGTTTCTCCGGTGGTCGCTGCGGCCACTGCGGTGACCGGCAAGCTGACTGCACCCGCTGATCTGGACCGCTGAGCGGCGACAAGGAGACTTGATCATGGAAAAGTTCATCAACCACACCGGTACCGGACTGCCGTTGCGGCGCAGCAATGTCGACACCGACCAGATCATTCCCGCCGTCTATCTGAAGCGGGTCACCCGGACCGGCTTCGAGGACGGGTTGTTCGCTGCCTGGCGGAAGGATCCTCAGTTCGTCCTGAACCTGCCGCAGTACCAGCGCGCCAGCATCTTGATCACCGGCCCGGACTTCGGCACCGGTTCGTCGCGTGAGCATGCGGTCTGGGCCTTGCAGGACTACGGATTCAAGGTCGTGATCGGCTCCCGTTTCGGCGACATCTTCACCAACAACTCCGGCAATGCTGGATTGCTCCTGGCAAAGGTGTCCCACGAGGATGTCGAACAGTTGTGGAAGATCGTCGAGAACCACCCGGAGACAGAGATCACGGTGGACCTGCAAGATCGGACGGTGCACGCCAGTGACGGCTTCAGCACCGCCTTCCAGATCGACGATTACACCCGTTGGCGCTTGCTGGAGGGCCTGGACAACATCGGCTTGACCCTCCGCAAGGAAGACGAAATCACCGCGTACGAAGCGAATCGGCTGCCCTTCCAGCCAACCACTGTTCCGGCCCGAACGACTGCCTGATCAGCTTCAAACCCCCTCGCAAGCCCCGAAATCCGCCGAATTTCCTTACGACACGGCGTTTCGGGGCTTGCGGTGTTTGTTTCGAGTGCTTGCTTTCCCTAGCGTTAGCACGTAGTCGCAAGGTGCGGCGCTGAATTTGGTGTTTGAAGAAGGGAAGCTGTGAACAAGGCTGAGTTAATCGAGGCGCTTGCCGTCGAGTTCGACGGCAGCAAGGCCCAGGCGGCCAAAGCACTGAACGCGGTCGTCGACACGATCACTTATACGACGGCGCGCGGCGAGAAGGTGTCGATCACCGGCTTCGGCGTCTTCGAGAAGATCAAGCGTCCGGCCCGCATGGTGCGTAACCCGCGGACCGGCGAGCGCAAGCGTGCCAAGGCGACCGCGGTGCCGAAGTTCCGTGCTGGTTCGGAACTCAAGGCTTACGTCTCCGGCGAGAAGAAGCCGCCGCGGGCGACGGCGAAGAAGGCCGCCCCGGCCAAGACCGCCGCCGCTGCGCCGGCCAAGACCGCTGCCAAGAAGGCACCGGCCAAGAAGGCACCCGCGACCAAGACCGCGGCCGCCAAGAAGACCACCGCAGCCAAGAAGGCTCCGGCGAAGAAGGCGCCGGCCGCCCGAGCCACCGCAACCCGGGCTACCGCCAAGAAGACCGTGGCCAAGAAGGCTCCGGCGAAGAAGGCACCGGCCAAGAAGGCGGTAGCCAAGAAGGCGCCGGCGACCAAGACCGTGGCCAAGAAGGCACCGGCCAAGAAGGCGACGGCGAAGCGCGCAGCTCGTCGTTGATCATCAAAGCGGTACACAACTGAAGATCAATGCGAAAGGCCCGGACAGCGGACATGCTGCCCGGGCCTTCGCATGCGTCGCCCGATGCTCTTGCTGGATTCAGAACCAGGCGCTGATCAAGGTTTGTCCGGCGCTGACGGCATGGAGCCGCTGTCCGGGGCGCAGCAGCCTGATCCGGCGATCGAGGGCCGTCCTGGCCAGCTCACGTCGTACGCCGGTGTCGGTGATCACCTGGTAGCCGGCCGCCGGATCGACGACGTGATCAGGAAGCGGACCGGCCACCGTGACCGGCAGGTACGACGCCAGCTCGCCGCTCTGGGGAGAGATCAGGCTGGCCGTGTACCGGCCGACGCCGGTGCCGATCACCGCCGGCAGATCCTCCGGTGCGTCGACGTCGGATCGCAATCCGGGAAAGGGCAGATCGCCGATCGGAACCGCCCCGGAGTTCCGGTGTGCGGCCGCGGATTCACCGCCGAACAACGGATTCAGTTCGACCCCGGACGCGGCCAGCACGGTGGTGCCGATGCCGCTGCGATCGGGTACGAAGGCGCGTCCGGCAGACGTCTGGGCCTCAACGGTCGACAGGAATCTCGTCACCGCCTCGGCCGTCAGCCCGGGAAGGTCACCGACCGCGGCCAGCACGTGATCACAACCACCTGCTCGTAGTGCGTGATCACCGGCGATCAGGGCGGCATTCATGCCGCCATTGCTCGGCTCCGGGAGCAGATCGGCCGGGATCGACTCCTGGGCAAGGATTCCGGGGATCGTCGGGTCCTCGGTGATCACCACCAATCGATCGGTGGCGGCTGCGACCGCGGCCAGCGTGTCCAACGCCATCATCAACGCCAGCCGCTCCCGCAGCGGTACCGGAAGGACGCCGAGCCGGGACTTTCCGACCGCGGCCGGCTTCAACGCAACCACTCCACCCCAGGACAGCACGGTGTAGATCCTGTCATGCTCGTCGTGTGACGACCGATTCCCCGCACCACCGATCGGGTCCGGACGGCGAGCCAGGACGCGATCGCCGATCCCGACCGGAGCGACGATCAGCTGTTGATCAACCGTCGACCGTGTCGCGGCCGCTGCGTTCGCTGGTGCGGCTGGTGGTCCTGATCACGACCTGGTTGACCAGATCGGATTGGCGCCGGGTCGATCGCCTGGAATCGGCGACCGGCGGGCGCGGCGCCGTACTGGTGGTCAATCACATCTCCAATGTCGATCCGATCCTGGTCGGCGCATTCCTGGCCAAGAACGGGGTCTGGCCCCGGTTCCTGGCCAAGGACTCCTTGTTCGGCGTACCACTGCTCGGCCGTCTGCTGCGTGGCATCGGGCAGATCCCGGTACTGAGGCAGACAGCCGAGGCCCGCGATGCGCTGGAACACGCGATGGCAACGCTGAAACGCGGCGACAGCGTGGTGATCTATCCCGAGGGCACGATCACCAACGATCCACAGTTGTGGCCGATGCGGGGCAAGACCGGCGCCGCCAGGCTGGCGCTGCAGACCGGCGCTGTGGTGATTCCCGTCGGCCAATGGGGCGCGCAGCAGATCCTCTACGGCAAGCGCACGGGAGTGCCGCGGATCCTTCCGCCGAAGCGGATCTCCCTGCTGGTGGGCGATCCGGTCGACCTTGACGATCTTCGGACCTCGCCGGTGACGTCGCAGAACGCGCACGAAGGAACCCGCCGGATCATGGCAGCGATCACCGAATTGGTCGAGGAGCTACGCCAAGAGAAGCGCTGAGTGCCTTTTCTGCTGGTCGCCAGGTCGGGTTTCGGCACAACCGGCGGGGCGATCCCGTTCACGACACCGCGACGCGGGTGGCGCCCACTCACCCAGTCGGTGGCGTACGATCACCGGCGATGAGCGCGGTAACGGTGATGGGTTCAGGGTCATGGGGCACAGCCATGGCCCTGACGTTGTGTGACAACGATCATCAGGTCACCTTGTGGGCGCGACGCCCGGAGGTCTGCCGCAAGATCAACACCGAACACCGCAATCCCGACTACTTCGGCGATCTCCCGCTGCCGGAGCGACTGACCGCAGTCACCGATCCGGATCAGGCGATGGCCGGAGCCGAGTTCGTCGTGCTGGCAGTGCCGGCCCAGTCGCTGCGGGAGAACCTGGGCAAGTGGACGATTCCGGACCAGGCGATCGTGGTGAGTCTGGCCAAGGGCGTCGAGCTGGGCACCGAGCTCCGGATGAGCGAAGTGATCATGCAGGTCACCGGCA
>DATCVL010000090.1:0-6823 GCA_036566865.1 Microlunatus sp. | reverse complement strand
CGGCTTCCCGACCGGTGTGAAGTGGTCGCTGCTGGACCCGGACAAGGCCAAGCCGCGCTACCTGGTGGTGAACGCCGACGAGTCCGAGCCCGGTGCGTGCAAGGACATGCCGATGATGATGGCCAGCCCGCACACGCTGGTCGAGGGCGTGATCATCTCCTGCTTCGCCTTCGGCGCGAAGAACGCGTTCATCTACGTCCGCGGTGAGGTGCTGCACGTCATCCGCCGGCTGCAGCAGGCCGTGATGGAGGCGTACTCGGCCGGATACCTGGGCAAGAACATCCTCGGCAGCGGGTACGACCTGGAGCTGATCGTGCATGCCGGTGCCGGCGCGTACATCTGTGGCGAGGAAACGGCGCTGCTGGACTCGCTGGAGGGTCGGCGCGGACAACCGCGGCTGAAGCCGCCGTTCCCGGCTGTTGCCGGCCTGTACGGATCGCCCACGGTGATCAACAACGTCGAGTCGATCTCCACTGTTCCGGCGATCATCAGCAACGGGATCGACTGGTTCACCTCGATGGGTGTCGACAACGGCAAGGGGATGGGCATCTTCAGCCTGTCCGGCCATGTCAACAATCCCGGCCAGATCGAGGTCCCGCTGGGCACCAGCCTGCGTCAACTCCTTGACATCACCGGTGGCATCCGGGACGGCCATCAGCTGAAGTTCTGGACGCCGGGTGGATCCTCGTCGCCGATCTTCACCGATCAGCACCTGGATGTGCCGCTGGACTACGACTCGGTCGCCAAGGCCGGATCGATGCTCGGCACCCGGTCGCTGCAGATCTTCGACGAGACCGTCTCGGTGGTCCGTGCGGTGCTGCGCTGGATCGAGTTCTACAAGCACGAATCCTGCGGCAAGTGCACCCCGTGCCGGGAAGGCACCTGGTGGCTGGTGCAGATCATGCAGCGGATCGAGGCCGGCCAGGGTCAGGAAGGTGACGTGGAGAAGCTGCTCGATCTCTGCGACAACATCGGTGGCAAGTCCTTCTGTGCCCTCGGCGATGCCGCCGTCACCCCGATCAACTCGGCGATCAAGTATTTCCGCGACGAGTTCGAGGCCGGCTACCACACGCCGGCCTGGGAGCTGTTCCCCTACGAGCGAAGCGTGGTCTACGTCCAACCGGCTGAAGCAGGAGTCGCGCAGTGACCGTCACGGAGAACTCCTCCGCTGAGGTGGAGAAGAAGGAAGACCTGGTCACGATCACCATCGACGACGTCGAGGTGAGCGTGCCCAAGGGCACGCTGGTGATCCGGGCCGCCGAGCTGGTGGGCATCGAGATCCCGCGGTTCTGTGATCATCCGCTGCTGGATCCGGTCGGCGCCTGCCGCCAGTGCATGGTGGAGATCCCGGACATGGGCAACGGTCGAGGCATGCCCAAACCGCAGGCCTCCTGCACCATCACGGTGATGCCGGGGATGAAGGTCAACACCCAGCTGACCAGCGAGCGCGCCGACAAGGCGCAGCGCGGGGTCATGGAACTGCTGCTGATCAACCATCCGCTGGACTGCCCGATCTGCGACAAGGGCGGCGAGTGCCCGCTGCAGAACCAGTCCCTCAGCCACGGCGACGGCACCTCCCGCTACGACGGTGTCAAGCGGATCTACCCCAAGCCGATCAATCTGTCCGCGCAGGTACTGCTGGACCGCGAACGCTGCATCCTGTGTGCCCGGTGTACCCGGTTCAGCGAGCAGATCGCCGGCGATCCACTGATCGTGCTGGGCGAGCGCGGCCCGCTGCAGCAGGTCAGCCTGTATGCCAAGGAATCCTTCGACAGCTACTGGTCCGGCAACACCATCCAGATCTGCCCGGTGGGTGCGCTGACCAGTGCCGCCTACCGCTTCCGGTCGCGTCCGTTCGACCTGGTCAGCGTGCCGTCGATCGCCGAGCACGACAGCTCCGGTTCGGCGATCCGGGTCGACTACCGTCGGCAGACCGTGATGCGCCGGATGGCCGGCGACGATCCGGAGGTCAACGAGGAGTGGATCTCGGACAAGGACCGGTTCGCTTTCCGCTCCGGTCGTGGCGAAGACCGGTTGACCCAGCCGCTGGTTCGGGACGAGGACGGTTCGCTGCGCTTCGCGTCCTGGCCGGAGGCCATCGACGCGGCCGTGGCCGGGCTGAAGGCTGCGGGCGACTCGGTCGGCGTACTTCCCGGCGGCCGGCTCACCCACGAGGATGCCTACGGCTACAGCAAATTCGCCCGGGCCGTGATCGGGACCAACGACATCGATCATCGCGCTCGGCCGTACTCCGATGAAGAGGCCGAATTCCTGGCCGCCGCGGTGGCCGGCACCGGCCCGATCAACGGACAGCCGAGCGTCACCTTCACCGACCTGGAGAACGCCTCCGCGGTGCTGATGGCAGGCTTCGAGCCCGAGGACGAGGGCGGCGTCGTCTTCCTCCGGCTGCGTAAGGCCTTCCGGAAGCAGAAGCTGCGGTCCTACCAATTGGCCCCGTACGCGTCCGAGGGGATCCGGCGGATCGGCGGCACCCTGGTGCCGACCGAGCCGGGCGACGAGGCGAACGTGCTGGCCGGTCTGGCATCCTCCCCGAGGTCGGGACGAGGCGTCGAGTTGGACAGCAAGTCGGTGATCATCGTCGGCGAGCGGCTGGCGAAGGTGCCCGGCGGGTTGACGGCCGCGCTGGAGTTGGCCGAGCGCACCGGTGCCCGACTGGCGTGGATCCCGCGCCGGGCCGGTGAACGCGGTGCGGTCGAGGCCGGCTGCCTGCCCAACCTCCTGCCGTACGGACGCCCGGTCGCCGACCCGGCGGCCAGGGTCGACATCGCTGCTGCCTGGGGCATCGCGTCGCTGCCCGATCGCGTCGGCCGCTCCGCCGAGGAGCAGTTGGCGGCGGCAGCGACCGGTGGCTTGAAGGCTCTCCTGGTCGGAGGCATCCAGCCTTCCGACTTCACCGATCCGGTGCTGGTCCGGCACGGGCTGGAGAATGCGGGCTTCGTGGTCAGCCTGGAGACCCGGGTCAGCGAGGTAACCGAGCGTGCCGACGTGGTCCTGCCGGTCGGTCTGGTCGAGGAGAGGTCCGGCAGCTTCGTCAACTGGGAGGGTCGCGAGCGGTCCTTCGGTGTGGTGATCAAGAAGCCGAACACGATGAGCGATCTTCGGGTGCTGGCGGCCTTGGCCGACGGACTCGGTGTCGATCTCGGCATCCGCACCGCCGAGCAGGCCCGGGCCGAGCTCGCCGAGCTCGGTCCCTGGGAAGGTGAGCGGGCCGTCGCGCCGAGTGTGGCCGCGGCGCAGGTCCCTTCCACCGAAGGCAACGAGGCGCTGCTGTCCACCTGGCGACTGCACCTGGACGACGCCCGAGCGATCGACGGCGAACCCCACCTGGCTGCCACCGCGCGCAGGCCGGTGGCCCGGATGAGCTCGCGGACGGCCGCGGACGCCGGCATCGCCGACCGGGTGACGGTGTCGACCGATCGTGGCTCGATCAGGTTCGCCACCGAGATCGTGCCGGAGATGACCGACGGCGTGATCTGGCTGCCGTCTCGAGCACTGACCGGCGACGGACACGGGGGATTGGCCCTCAGTGAGCATCTGGCGGTAAGTTCCGGCGAGGTCGTACGGATCGAAGGAGCGAAGTGATGTCACTCGTGCCGATGGATCTGTCCATCTTCATGAACGATCCGCTCTGGGTCGTGATCTTGAAGGGGCTGTTCGGCTTCATCCTGTTGATCTTGTTCACGCTCTTCGGCATCGTCTTCGAGCGCAAGGTCCTGGGCCGGATGCAGAACCGTCCCGGACCGACCATGAACGGCCCGTTCGGCTCCCTGCAGTCGCTGGCCGACGGGCTGAAGTCCATGCTCAAGGAGGACCTGACGCCCTCCGGTGTGGACAAGGTCGTCTTCATGCTGGCGCCGGCGTTGAATGTGATCCCGGCGGTGATGATCTTCGCCCTGATCCCGTTCGCCGGTGAGGTGCCGATCCCCGGTGGCGGCACCACCCGGCTGCAGGTCACCGACATGCCGGTGTCGATCTTGCTGATCCTGGGTGTCACCTCGGTCGGAATCTACGGTGTGGTGCTGGCCGGCTGGGCCTCGAACGAGACCTTCGCGCTGCTCGGCGGCATCCGAGCCAGCGCCCAGATGATCAGCTACGAGGTCGCGATGGGCCTCAGCCTGGTCGCCGTCTTCATGTACTCCGGTTCGCTGTCCACCTCCGAGGTGGTCGAGGCGCAGAGCCGCTTCTGGTACTGCCTGATCTTGATTCCGTCGTTCGTGATCTTCGTGATCTCGATCTTCGGTGAGGCCAACCGGACCCCGTTCGACCTGCCCGAGGGTGAGTCCGAGATCGTCGGCGGCTACCTGACCGAGTACAGCTCGATGCGGTTCGCGATGTTCTACATGGCCGAGTACATGGCCTTGGCGAATGTCTCCGCGGTCTGCGTGACGATCTTCCTCGGCGGATACCACGCACCGATCCCGTTCAACTGGCTCGGTCTTGATCACGGCTACTGGGGTCTGGTCTGGTTCGTCGCCAAGACGACCGCCTTCATGTTCTTCATGGTCTGGGTCCGGGCAGCGGTTCCGCGGTTCCGCTACGACCAGTTCATGCGGCTGGGCTGGCGCTGGCTGATCCCGATCTCGCTGGTCTGGGTGCTGCTGGTGGCGACCTTCCGGGTGGCCCGCACCGAGGGATGGTTCGGCCAGCCGATCTTCATCGCGATCGGGGCGGCCATCGTGGTCGCGATCCTGGCGATCATCTTCTTCGGCGGCCGGGAGCCGGTCGAGGAAGAAGCACCACCAGCAAAGGAATTCGACGCCTTCGCGGGCGGCTTCCCGGTGCCACCGCGGCCCGGCGAGGTGCTGCCCGAGCTGGCCGGTGTGGTGTCAAGCCAAACCGAGCCGATCGTCACCGAACCGGTCGCAGCCAACGAGTCCGAACCACAAGATCAACCGCGTACGAAGGGAGGAAGCTGATGGGTTTCCTGGATCCGATCGCCGGATTCGGCATCACCCTCAAGACCTTCTTCTCCAAGACCTTCACCGAGGCGTACCCGGGCGGGCCGAAGGCCACCGCACCGCGCTACCACGGTCGGCACCAGCTGAACCGCTGGCCGGATGGCCTGGAGAAGTGCGTCGGCTGCGAGCTGTGTGCCTGGGCTTGCCCGGCCGACGCGATCTACGTCGAGGGTGCGTCCAACACCGAGGGCGAGCGGTACAGCCCGGGTGAGCGGTACGGCCGCGTCTACCAGATCAATTACCTGCGCTGCATCCTCTGCGGGTTGTGCATCGAGGCGTGCCCGACCAGGGCACTGACGATGACCAATCACTTCGAGCTGAGTGACTTCACCCGCGAAGACATGATCTATGAGAAGCATCAGTTGCTGGCGCCACTGCTGCCGGGGATGACCGCACCGCCGCATGAGCGGATGCTCGGCGACAGCGAGAAGGAGTACTTCCTGGGGCTGCCGGAAACTCAGCCGATGCCGGCCGACTTCAACTCCGGTCTGCCCAACGCCGGTTGGAACAAGCGGGATCGGGCCAAGGCTCAGGCGGAGGTCGCCGAGTTGTACGCCGACACCCCGCAGTCCGCGGCCGCGCTGGCGAAGATGGGCAAGGCTCTGCCGCCAGCACCGCACGAGCCGGGTCAGCACGGCTCCGACGAGCCGAAGCCGCGGCATGGATCCGACGAAGATCAAGAGGGTGGAAAGCGATGATCGTCGTTCCGATGGCGACCGGCGCCGAATTCGCCTTCTGGATGCTGATGCCGGTGATGATCTTGGGTGCGCTCGGCACCATCCTGGCCAAGAAGCCGGTGCACTCGGCGTTGTCGCTGGCCGCGGTGATGCTGTCGCTGGCCGTGCAGTACGCGGCCCAGCAGGCGCCGTTCCTGTTCGCCGTCCAGATCATCGTCTACACCGGCGCGATCTTGATGTTGTTCCTGTTCGTGATGATGATCGTCGGCGTCGACACCTCGGAGTCGTTGATCGAAACTATCAAGGGACAGCGGATCCTGGCGCTGCTGGCCGGACTCGGCTTCTTCGTCCTGCTGGTGGTGGCCGTCGGTAACGCGATCGTCGGTCAGCCGGCCGGGCTGAATCAGGCCAACACCGCGCACGGCGGCAACGTCCAGGGTCTGGCCTCGTTGATCTTCGGTCGCTACGTGATCGCCTTCGAGGCGACCTCGGCGCTGTTGATCACCGCAGCCCTGGCGGCCATGGTGCTGGCGCACCGGGAACGCCTGCAGAAGAAGAAGACCCAGGCCGAGTTGGTCGCCGACCGGCTGAAGTCGTACGCCGAGACCGGTGCCCATCCCGGCGCGCTGCCGCCACCAGGTGTGTACGCGCGGCACAACGCCGTCGACACCCCGGCGCTGCTGGCCAACGGCGAGGTGGCCGAGACCTCGGTCTCCACCACCTTGAAGGCCCGCGGTGTGATCCAGAACCCGGGTGATCTGATCATCCCGACCCAGCAGACCCAGCGGGCCATCGCGCCGGAGCGGGCCGATAACCCGGCCACCGCGGTCGCCTCCTTCGTCCCGCATCCGGCCGCCCCACGGCGTACGGAGCAGGGCGAGATCACCGGCGTGGACGCGGATGACCGGGCCGCCGGCGAGCACGGTACGTCTGAAGAAGGTGAGCAGTGATGGATCCGCAGGCCTACATCGTGATGTCGGCGATCCTGTTCTCGATCGGCATGCTCGGGGTGATGATCCGCCGGAACATGTTGATCGTCTTCATGTGCGTCGAGTTGATGTTGAACTCGGCCAACCTGGCGTTGATCACTTTCGCCCGGATGCATGGATCGCTGGACGGGCAGATCGCCGCCTTCTTCGTGATGGTGGTGGCCGCGGCCGAGGTCGT
>DATCVL010000089.1:0-11769 GCA_036566865.1 Microlunatus sp. | reverse complement strand
GATCGCTTCCTCGAGCATGTCCACGTCCGGCAAGGTGACCAGGCGGAAGTGGTCCGGCTTGGGCCAGTTGAAGCCGGTGCCGTGGGTGACCAGGATCTTCTTGGCCCGCAGCAGGTCGATCACGAAGGTCTCGTCGTCGGTGATCGGATACACCTGGGGGTCGAGCCGGGGAAAACAGTAGAGCGCGCCGCGCGGCCGCACGTTGGTCACCCCGGGGATCGCGTTCAGCAGCCGGTCGGCCAGCATGCTCTGCTCGTAGAAGCGTCCGTTCGGCCCGACCAGTTCGTCGATCGACTGGTAGCCGCCGAGGGCGGTCTGGATCGCGTGCTGTGCGGGGACGTTGGCACACATCCGCATGTTGGCGATCAGGGTCAGGCCCTCGAGGAAGTCTTCGGCGATCTCCTTCGGGCCGGAGATCATCACCCAACCCGCCCGGTAGCCGCAGACCCGATGCGATTTGGACAATCCGCTGAAGGTCAGGCAGAGCACGTCGTCGCCGGCCGCGGTCGCCGCGTGGTGGTGGACGGCGTCGTCGAAGAGGATCTTCTCGTAGATCTCGTCGGCGAAGACGACCAGATCGTGCCGGCGGGCAATGTCCACCAGACCGTCCACGATCTCCTTGCTGTACACGGCTCCGGTCGGATTGTTCGGGTTGATGATCACGATCGCATGGGTGTTCTCGGTGATCTTGGACTCGATGTCGGCCAGGTCCGGATTCCAGCCGTTGTCCTCGTCGCACAGGTAATGCACCGGAGTCCCACCGGACAGCGTCACCGCCCCGGTCCAGAGCGGATAGTCCGGCGCCGGCACCAGGATCTCGTTGCCGTCGTCGACGAAGGCCTGCAGCACCATTGAGATCAGCTCGGACACGCCGTTGCCGATGAAGACGTCCTCGACCTCTACGTCGCGCAGACCGTGCGACTGGTAGTACTGCGCGACCGCGGTGCGGGCCGGATAGATCCCGCGGGAGTCGCTGTAGCCGTTCGAATCGGGCAGGTGGTGGATCACGTCGGCCAGCATCCGCTCCGGCGCCTCGAAGCCGAACGGTGCCGGGTTGCCGATGTTCAGCTTGAGGATGCGGTGCCCCTCCGCCTCGAGCCGCTGGGCCTCGACCAGGATCGGGCCGCGGACGTCGTAGCGGACGTTGTGAAGCTTCCTGCTCTGCCGGATCTTGCGCACGGCGACCATCCTGACACTCGAATCCACACCGCGGCAGACACGGGTCAGCATGAAGGACGGAGCCGGGCGACCGGCGCGCATCGGGGGCTTCGACACGCGTCCCTGCCGAGGAATCTCGAGGGTGCACGTGGAGCCGCTGTGGCGCGGGCGATGCGCGGATAGCATCTCCGACAGACCGGCTGCGGCCGGCCCCGAGCCGAGATCGAGGAGGACTCATGGCGCTGGACGTGGACGCAGTGATCGCCGAGCTGACCCTGGAGGAGAAGGCCGCGCTCAGCATCGGATCCGACATCTGGCACACCGCTGCGGTCGAGCGGCTCGGCGTGGAGCCGATCATGGTCTCCGACGGGCCGCACGGGCTGCGGGCCCAGTTCGACCTGGGCGATCATGTCGGACTCGGCGGCAGTGTTCCGGCCACCTGCTTCCCGACCGCCTCGGCGCTCGCCTCCAGTTGGAACAGTGATCTGCTGTACGAGGTCGGCCAGGCGTTGGGGCGAGAGTGTCTGCGCTGGCAGGTGTCGGTGCTGCTCGGCCCGGGCGTGAACATGAAGCGGTCGCCGTTGTGCGGCCGCAACTTCGAGTACTTCTCCGAGGACCCGCACCAGGCCGGTGTGCTGGCCAGTGCGATGGTCCAGGGCGTGCAGAGCCAGGGCATCGGCACCTCGCTGAAGCACTTCGCGGTGAACAACCAGGAGACCGATCGGATGCGGGTCAGCGCCGAGGTCGACGAGCGCACCCTGCGGGAGATCTATCTGCCGGCCTTCGAGCGGGTGATCACCGAAGCCAAGCCGTGGACCGTGATGTGCTCCTACAACAAGATCAACAACGTCTACGCCTCTCAGAATCACTGGCTGCTGACCGAATTGCTGCGGCAGGAGTGGGGATTCGACGGTCTGGTGGTGTCTGACTGGGGCGCGGTGCATGATCGGGTGGCCTCACTGCGGGCCGGTCTCGACCTGGAGATGCCGCCGATGATCGGCTACAGCGATGTCGCTGTGGCCGAGGCGGTCCGCTCTGGTGAGCTGGCTGAATCGATCCTTGATCAGACCGTACGGCGGGTGCTCGAGCTGGTCGACCGCTCCGGACCGGCCCGCGAAGATCAACATGATTACGACGTCGACGAGCACCATCGGCTGGCCCGCCGCGCCGCCACCGAATCGGCGGTGCTGTTGAAGAACGATGACGCCCTGCTGCCGCTGGATCCGGACAGCAAGATCAACATCTTGGTGGTCGGGGAGTTCGCCCGGCAGCCGCGCTTCCAGGGCGCCGGCTCGTCCCAGGTCAACCCGACCCGGGTCGACGTACCGCTGGAAGAGCTGAGATCGCTGGCCGGTCCCGAGGTCGTGATCGACTTCGTACCCGGTTACCGCCTGGATGACGACACCGATGCTGCCGCGCTGCGGGACGAGGCGAGAGCGGCGGCGGCCGAAGCCGATGTGGTGCTGGCCTTCCTGGGGCTGCCGCCGTCCGCGGAGTCGGAGGGCTTCGACCGGAGCGAGATCGAGCTGCCACCGGATCAGCGCCGCTTGCTGGAGGCGCTGGCCGGCGCGAACTCGAAGGTCGCGGTCCTGCTGTCGAATGGCTCTGCGGTGCAGGTCAGCGACTGGCAGCAGTACGCCGGCGCGATCCTGGAGTGCTGGCTGGGCGGTCAGGCCGCCGGTGGCGCGGTGGCGGATCTGATCTTCGGCCGGTCCAACCCGAGCGGGAAGCTGGCCGAGACCATTCCGCTGCGGCTGCAGGACAACTCCTCCTACCTCAACTTCCCTGGCGGGCAAGGGATTGTCCGCTACGGCGAAGGCGTCTTCATCGGCTATCGCGGCTACGACAAGTCCGACCTCGAGGTCGGATTCCCCTTCGGTCACGGTCTCTCCTACACCAGCTTCGCCATCGCCGAGCCGCAGGTGGTGATCAACGGCAGCGTGCAGGATGGCGATCTCGAGGTGGTGGTCCGGGCGACAGTGCGGAACACGGGTGATCGAGCCGGCGCCGAGGTCGTGCAGGTGTACGTGGCCGATCGGGAGTCGTCGGTGCCGCGACCGATCCGGGAGCTGAAGGGATTCGCCAAGATCAACTTGGCGCCGGGGGAGTCCGGGCAGGTCGACTTCCGGCTGACCGAGCGGGACTTCGCCTTCTGGTCCGAACGGCTGCAGCGCTGGACCGTCGAGGCGGGCGACTTCGAGCTCGCGGTCGGTTCGTCCTCGCGCGACCTGACGGGAGCGCAGACGATCACGTTGGCAGCACCGTCCATCTCCGGTCCGCTGGCCAAGGATTCGACCCTGGACGAGTGGCTGCAGGATCCGCGCGGACGGGAACTGCTGCAGTCCGACCCGAAGGTTGCCGGTATCTTGCAGCAGATGGACAACCAGATGCTCCAGCTGATCGGCCAGATGCCGATGACGACGCTGGCCGGATTCGGCATGTTCGGTGTCGGCCCCGCTGATCTTGATCGGGCGGTTGCCGGCCTGGCAGAGCCGGAGCACTCTCGGTGACGCCGGCACATCCGCTGGCCGGCCGGCAGATCCTGGTCACCGGTGCCGAGGGCACCATCGGACGGGCGGTCTGCAACCGACTGCACGAGGTCGGCGCCGTGATCACCGGACTGTCGCTGACCGCCGGAAATGATCATGAACCGCCGCCGCTGCAAAGGCGGTTGATCGGGGATGCCACCGATGTCGACACGGTGGCCGACGCCCTGGAGGGGATCGAGCTGCTGGTGCACCTGGCCGCGATCCCGCATCCGGTCGGCAACACCTCCTACGCGGTCTTCCGTACCAATGTGAACGCGACCTTCAACGTGCTGTCGCAGGCTGCAGAGCGGGGCATCCGGCGGGGTGTGATCGCGAGCAGCATCAATCACAGCGGGCTGCCCTACAACTCGCACGATGTGCTGCCGGCCTACTTCCCGATCGACGAGCAGCTGCCGTCTGATCTGGACGACGGCTACGCCCTGAGCAAGTATGTGGACGAGATCAGCGCCCGGATGGTAAATCGGCACTGGGGGATGGACATCGTCGCGCTCCGCTTCCCGTTCACCTCGACCGCAGATGGTGTGGACGAGCACATCGGCTGGCTGACCAAGGACCCCTCCCATTCGGTGGTGGAAGCGTGGTCGCATCTTGATGTCCGCGATGCCGCCGTCGCTGTCGAGAAGTCCCTGCTGTGCACGGCTTCCGGCGTGCAGCCGGTGCTGGTGGCAGCCGACAACACGGCGGCTCCGTATCGGACCGAGGAGCTGTTGGATCGGTACGCGCCGGGCGTGCTGCGGACGCGTACCTTCGTCGGCCGGGAGGTACCGATCGACCTGACCCGATCCCGTACCTTGTTGGGCTTCCGGGCCGAGTACACGGTGGAACAGGAAACCCTCCCGCTGCCATGATCAACAGCGATCTTCCGGGCTACCGCTGTCCCCGCGACGGCCGGACCGCGGCAGCGAGCGAACTCCGCTGGCGTTGCCCGGACTGCGGATCGCCCTGGGACCTGGAGTTCGCCGCCGGGCCGGTCGACCATGATCAACTGCGCGATCGGGTGAGCTCGCTGTGGCGCTATGCCGAAGCACTCCCGCTGGCCGACCCGATGATCAGCTTCGGCGAGGGGCGTACGCCACTGGTGTCGATCACCGATCGGCTGCGCGTCAAACTCGACTACCTGACGCCGACGCTGTCCTTCAAGGACCGCGGCGCGGTGATGCTGCTGGAGGCGGCTCGGCGGTTGCAGCCGGAGCGGGTGATCGCCGACAGCAGCGGCAACGCCGGCACCGCGGTCGCAGCGTATGCGGCTCGGGCCGGGTTGCCCTGCCGGATCTACGTGCCGGCCAGCACTTCGGCCAAGAAGATCGAACAGGTTCGTGCGCACGGTGCCGACGTGATGATCATCGACGGTGATCGCGAGGCCACCGCGGCGGCCGCGCAACAAGCTGCGGACGAGCTCGGCACGTTCTACGCCAGCCATGTCTACAACCCGTATTTCCTGCACGGCACCAAGACCTACGGCTACGAGCTGTGGGAGGACCTCGGTGGCCGGCTGCCGGAGGTGATCGTGCTGCCGGTGGGCAACGGGACGCTGGTGCTGGGCGTCGCGCTGGCGATCGCTGAGCTTCTTGATCATGGACTGATCGATCAGTGCCCGCGGCTCGTCGCGGTGCAGGCCGAGGCGGTGTCCCCGCTGGCTCGGGCTCGACGCGAAGGGCTGGCCAGCGTACCTCCAGGCTATGCACACGGAGCGGAAACGATCACCGAAGGAATCGCCATCGCCGAACCCGCGCGGTCAACGCAGATCCTGCAGGCGATCGCCGCCTCGGACGGTGACATCGTGACCGTGACCGACGACGAAGTCCGTGCTGCCCAACGCGATCTGGCCCGGCGCGGACTGTACGTGGAGGCAACGGCCGGCGCCTGCTGGGCCGCCATCCGGCACGCCGAACAGGACGACCATGATCAACTCGGCTGGCAGCTGTTGGCCGATCAGGAAACGGTCGCGCCGCTCTGCGGCGCCGGTCTCAAGACCGGTCTGGCCTGACCGAACGTCGGAATCCGACGTCGCTGCGCGCCCTCAGATCCTGACAGCGGAGCCGAGGCGCTGCTCCAGGCGTTGTTTGCGATCCGGCCACTCGGTGTCGAGGATGGAGAAGATCGCCGAGTCGCGAAGCCGGCCGTCCTCACCGGGTGCCCAGGACTTCGACCAACTGCGCAGTACGCCCTCGAACTGCGCGCCGACGCTTTCGATCGCCGCCCGCGAGCGGGCATTGCGCGCGTCGGTCTTCAGATCGACCCGGGCCACCTGCCAGACCTCGAAGGCGTGTCGGAAGAGCAGATACTTCGCCTCGGTGTTGATGCCGGTGCCCTGAGCGGGACCGGCCAGCCAGGTGAACCCCACCTCGACGGCGGCCAGTCGATCGGTTTCCGGCCACAGCCGCGGATCCCAGTACGAGGTCGACCCGACAGCCTTGCCGCTGGCCTGGTCGATCTGGGCGTACGGGGCCAGTCTGCCGTCCGCCGCCCGGCCCAGTTGTGCGTCGATGTAGACGTCGACCTCGTCGGCCCTCGGCACCCAGGTGAACCGGTACGAGCTGCGATCCTGCTCGACCGCCTCCACCAGATCCGGCGCATGCCGATGATCGAGCGGCTCCAGCCGCACCCGGTTGCCCTCCAGCACCGGTCCCTCGAGCGCAAACGTCATCAGATTCCCTCCTCGCAAAGTCGGCCGCCGTCCGGAGTTGATCATGGCAGCGCGGCCTTGCGCCTCACCGGAATTACCGGAGTCTGGGCAGGCCGGACCCTGCCCTTGCCTGCTACGAATGGTCCGAGCGGGCACGGCTGGACCCCGCGCCCATCGATGCGGGGTCGAGCTGGCCGATCAGCTGCTGACTCCAGGCGCGGATCGCTGCGACCTGCCCGCGTGAGAGTGAGTCGATGGCGAGGCGACGAATGGTCTTGCCATGCCCGCGGATCGCGCGTTTCACCACGTCCTGGCCCGCCGTCGTCAGGGTGATTCCGGTCCTCCGGCCGGCGGCGCCCGACTCGGTCCGCTCAAGCAGTCCACGACGCTCCATGCGGGTCAGCTGGTGCGCCACGCGGCTCTTGTCCCAGTCAAGGGATTTCGCGAGTTCGGTCACCCGCACCTGCTCCTCCGAGGCCCTGTGCAGTGTCACGAGCACGCTGAACTCTGCCTTCGAAATCCCGAAGTCCCGCTGCAGTATCCGGTTGATCTCCCCAGACAGCAAGCGTTGGGCGGTCATCCAGGTATCCCAGAATTCCCACTCTTCGGGGGTCAGCGCCGCAGTTCGGATCATGGGCCGATGGTAGCCGGATCAGAGTTGACTCATCAACTCTGATGCCTATAGTTGTCACATCAACTCATGTCGATGGAAGGTGTTGGAACGTGAGCCAGGTTGTCGCAGTCGTTGGTGGCGGATACGGCGGAACGCTCGTCGCGAAGGCCCTTGAGCACGATGCGCAGGTCACCCTCATCGATCCGCGAGACGCGTTCGTCAATGTTGCGGGCTCGCTGCGTGCTCTGGCCCGACCCGATTGGGCGCCCCGGATCTTCTTCCCATATCGGACGCTGCTCGAACACGGTCGGGTGATCCGGGATCAGGCGTCCTCGGTGGACCCTGCCGGCGTCACGTTGGCGGGCGGCGGACGGATCGAGGCCGACTACCTGGTCCTGGCCACGGGATCGAGCTACTCGTATCCGGCGCGGCCCAAGCAGCTGTCCACCGATACCGTCCATGCCCTGGCCGGATTGCGCCTCACTCATGATCAACTCGCCCGCGCCGAGCGGGTCTTGATCCTCGGGGCGGGGCCGGTCGGATTGGAGCTGGCGGGTGAGATCCGTGAAGTCTGGCCGCAGAAACGCGTCGTGCTGGTCGACCCCGCAGACGAGATCCTGGCTGGATTCCTCCCGGAGGTGCGCCAAGAGCTGCGGCGGCAGTTGCAGGAACTGGACATCGACCTGCGACTCGGTGCATCGCTGGTCGGGCTGCCGCCCGTCGAGGACGGCACGGCGGGCACCTTCACCGTTTCCACCGACGACGGCGGTGAGATCACGGCAGACATCTGGTTCCGCAGCTTCGGCGCGCACCTCAACACGGGCTACCTCGCTGACGGCAACCTCGTCGAGCTCACCGATCGGGCAACCGTGCCGGTTGATGACCACCTAAACGTGATCGGGCACCAGCACGTGTACGCACTCGGAGACATCGCCGAGCTCGCCGACGCCAAGATGGCCACCCATGCCCAGACGCAGGCGCTCGTCGTCGTGGAGAATCTTCGGTCCCAGCTGAGGGGCGAGCGACCTCGTTCCGAGTACGGGCAGGACTCCGCGCCCAGGATCCTGCTGCCGCTCGGCACTTGTGCCGGCGTCGGTCAGTTGCCGGCCCCCGATGGGGCCCCGGTGCCGGTCACACTCGAGACGGTCACGCGACGCAAGGGAGCCGACCTCTTCACCGCCCGCCTCAGCGGTAGGTTCAATCGGGTTCCGGGTTGACGGATGCCTGCAGAGTCCAGCGCCTCTGGACAGGACATTTGCGGCGGATCGAGCTTTGCTCCAGCCGGGGGACCGCTGCCGCGGCGTCGTGTGTGGGGACTGATGGACCTGGCACGATGAGCCGGGCTGCCTGAGCAGAGGGGTGGGATCCGATGTCGGATTCGTGGAGTCACCGGACCAGCCCGGCCGACAGGGCGGCTACCGCCGTGGCTGCGCTGGGGCCGGAGGTGTTCGGAGCCTGGTGTGCCCAGGTGCTGACCGGGGTGATCGGCATGGATCAGCTGGTGGCCGAGCCGGAGCCGGATCCGCGCTGGCTGGCCGACGGTGCCTGGTCGAGTTGGGGTCCGCCCGAGACCTGGGCCGAGCGGGGGATGGACTACTGGCCGCGAGTGTGGGCGGCGCGCAGCCTGCTGCACCAGTGGACTCCGGAGCCGGAGCCGGCGATCGTCACCGGGTTGGCCGATGATCATTGGCGGGTTCGGGAGATGTGCGCGAAGGTCGCGGCCGCGCACGGCCTGGCCTCGACCGCCGACGCCTGTGCCGGGCTGGTCGTCGGCGACGACAACGCACGAGTACGGATCGCAGCGCTGAAGGTGGTCGGACTGCTGGGCGAGTCCGAGCACGCCGAGTCCTTGGCGGTCGCGACAGGCGATCCGGACCGAAGGATCGCCGCCGCCGCGGCGGCAGCACTGACCGCGATGGCGGAGCGGCTGGATCGACCGGTGCAGAGCCTGCTCGGCGACTGATGATCTTGAACGGAAACCTCAAGGGCCCCGAGGCTGTCGAGCTCGACAGCCGCAGGGCCCTTGTCGGGTTGGGTTTCCGGTCCAGCCGGGTTATCCGGCGGCGGGGACTCCGCTGGGGATGGCCGCGGCCTCGGGGGCCTCGTCCAGCTCCTCCGGCGCGTTGTTGAACTGGCTGTTGTAGAGCTCGTAGTACGCGCCGCGGGCTTCCAGCAGGGTGTCGTGGTTGCCCTGTTCGACGATCGAGCCGTGTTCCATCACCAAGATCACGTCGGCGTCCCGGATGGTCGACAGCCGGTGTGCGATCACGAAGCTGGTCCGATCACTGCGCAGCCGAGCCATCGCCTGTTGCACCAGCAACTCGGTTCGGGTGTCGACCGAGCTGGTCGCCTCGTCCAAGATCAACAACGCCGGATCGGCGAGGAATGCCCGGGCAATGGTGAGCAACTGCTTCTCACCGGCGGAGACATTGCTGCCCTCCTCGTCGATCACCGTGTCGTAGCCGTCCGGCAGTGAGTGCACGAACCGATCGACGTAGGTGGCCTCGGCAGCGGCGAGAATCTCTTCCTCACTGGCTCCCGGCCGGCCGTAGGCGATGTTGTCCCGGATGGTGCCGTGGAACAACCAGGTGTCCTGCAGCACCATGCCGATCTTGGACCGCAGGTCCGCCCGCGGCACGCTGGCGATGTCGATGCCGTCCATCGTGATCCGACCGCTGTTCAGCTCGTAGAACCGCATGATCAGATTCACCAGGGTGGTCTTGCCCGCACCGGTCGGTCCGACGATCGCCACCGTCTCACCGGGCTCGGCGACCAAGGACAGATCGGTGATCAACGGCGTCTGGGGATCGTAGGAGAAATCCACGTGCTCGAAGGCGATCCGGCCCTCGGTCGGATTCAACACGCCATCCAGCTCGGTGGTCTGTTCCTCCTCATCCAGCACCTCGAACACCCGCTCGGCCGAGGCCACACCGGATTGCAGCAGGTTCGCCATCGACGCCAACTGGGTGAGCGGCTGGGTGAACTGCCGGCTGTACTGGATGAAGGCCTGCACGTCACCAAGGCTGATCTGCCCGTTCGCCACCCGAAGCCCGCCGACCACCGCGATGATCACGTAGTTCAGGTTGCCGACGAACATCATGATCGGCATCATCATGCCGGAGATGAACTGGGCGCCGAAGCCGGACTTGTAGAGCTCGTCGTTCTTCTCCTGGAAGGCCTCTTCGACCTCGTGCCGCCGACCGAAGACCTTCACCAGCGCGTGACCGGTGTACGCCTCCTCGACGTGGGAGTTCACGTCACCGGTGCTGCGCCACATCTGCACGAACCGCTTCTGCGACTGCTTGCCGATGATGGTGGTGACACCGATCGCCACCGGGATGGTGACCAACGCGATCACCGAGAGCAGCGGCGAGATCCAGAACATCATGAACAGCACGCCGATCACCGTCAGCAGCGACGTGAGCAACTGGCTCAGGGTCTGCTGCAGTGATTGGGAGATGTTGTCGATGTCGTTGGTCACCCGGCTGAGCAGCTCACCACGGGTCTGCCGATCGAAGTAGCTCAGCGGCAGTCGGTTGATCTTGTCCTCGACCTGTCCGCGCAACCGGTAGATGGCCCGCTGGACAACGACGTTGAGGATGCGACCCTGAATCGCCAGCGCGATCGAGGAGAGTACGAAGAGGATGACGGCCAGGCCGAGGACCTGTGCCAGGTGGCCGAAATCGATGCCCTGCCCGGGCACCAGATCCCGCAGCCCGGAAACCAGGTCGGCGAGTTGGTCCTGGCCGGCAGCGCGCAGCGCGTCCACAACCTGTTGTTGGGTGGTGCCGGGAGGGAACCTGTCGCCGAGCTGACGGCCGACGATCCCGGCGAACAGGATGTCGGTGCCCCGGCCGAGGATCTTCGGCCCGACCACACTCATCACGATGCCGACAATCGCCAACACGATCACGAACACCAGGCGCACCCGTTCGGGAGCCAGATGTCCCAGCAGTCGCTTCAGCGACGGCCAGAAGTTCATCGCCTTTTCGTGCACCTGAGCGCTGCCCGGACCGTGGCCGCCCCGAGCGTTCTTGGCGTAGTCGGGACGTTCGTTCGACTTGGCCTTGGCCGGACTGGCTTGTGCTTGATCGACCTCGTCGGAGTGGACGGATTCGCCTTCGGTGACTTCGGTACGAGTGTTGTCGGTCACGCTGCAGCCTCCTCGGCGCTGAGCTGGGAGTCGACGATCTCGGCGTACGTCGGACTGGTCTCCAGAAGTTGATCATGGGTACCGATGCCGACCACCCGGCCGTCCTCGAGGACGATGATCTGATCGGCGTCGGCAATGGTGGAGACCCGCTGTCCGACGATGATCACGCAGGCATCGGTGGTCTCCTGCCGCAACGCCGCCCGAAGTCGTGCGTCGGTGGTGACGTCGAGTGCGGAGAAGGAGTCGTCGAAGACGTAGATCTCCGGCCTCTTCACCAGCGCCCGGGCGATCGACAGCCGCTGCCGCTGACCGCCGGAGACGTTGTTGCCGCCTTGGGCGATCGGCGCATCAAGGCCGCCGGGCATCTCGGCCACGAAGTCGGCCGCCTGGGCCACCCGCAAGGCGTGCCAGAGGTCCTCGTCGGTCGCATCCGGGTTGCCGTAACGCAGGTTGCTGGCCACGGTGCCCGAGAACAGGAACGGGCGCTGCGGCACCAGCCCGACCTTGCTCCACAACAGATCCGCGTCAAGATCACGGACCTCGACCCCGTCAACCGTGATCGAGCCACCGGTCAGGTCGAAGAGCCGCGGAATCAGCGAGATGAGCGTGGTCTTGCCGGCGCCGGTGGAGCCGATCACCGCAGTGGTCTTGCCGGCCTCGGCGGTGAAGG
>DATCVL010000088.1:0-2113 GCA_036566865.1 Microlunatus sp. | reverse complement strand
TCCCGCTGCCGGCCGGCTCAGCGGATTCCGGTGACGGGTTCGGCTGGCGGACACGGATGCGCTACCTGCTGGATGATCATGGAAATCCCGGACTCCGCGGCCATCGGTCTCATCGGGTCATTGCACTGCCGGATGACGGCTGCCGGATCGCGGCACCGAGCATCGCGCAGCCGGTCGTCGGTGCTCGGGCGAGTGGTTCTGAATCGGCCGCCATCCACAACTCCTCCTCGAGCACGTCCGGCTCCGGGCCGTCGGCGGGCGAGCTGATCGGCGTCGCCGCTGCGGACGGTACGCATTGGATCGGCGACGAGTCCGACGTGATCACCGAGCACGCCGCCGGACGGGACTGGCTGGTTGCCGGAGACGGTTTCTGGCAGGTCCATCCGGCCGCTGCGGACACCCTGGTCGATGCTGTCCTGGAAGGGTTGGCACCGAGTGCGGGGGAGACCGCATTCGACCTCTACTGCGGCGTCGGGCTGTTCACCGGCGCGTTGATCGATGCGGGCTGCCGAGTGATCGGGGTGGAGTCCAGCCGCCGCGCGATCCAGGATGCGCGCCGCAACCTCGCCGACGCGGCCTCCCGGGCGCGATTCGTCGCGGCCCGGGTTGACCGTGCCCTGCGCCAACCCCGGGGCAAGGGATCGCTGCCCAGATCGACCAGTCTGGTCGTGCTGGATCCGCCGCGGACCGGTGCCGGACGGGCTGTGGTCGACCAGATCGCAGCTCGACAGCCCCGCGCGATCGCCTATGTGGCCTGCGATCCCGCCGCGCTGGCCCGCGATCTCGGCTACTTCGCCCAACACGGCTACCGGTTGGAGAGTCTGCGCGCCTTCGACCTCTTCCCGATGACCCATCACCTGGAATGCGTGGCGATCCTCAGCCCACGGTGATCGTCCTGAGGTTGATCATGAACGGGGTTGATCGACGTCGTGCCGGGGTGGAGCGGACGGGCGAATCGGGCGGTACAGCCTGTCGTTGTGCCGAGCTAGGTCGTGTGTCGGCCCGGTGATCGGTCGGATGCGCCATCGGCGGGCGGACCGGACCAGTGGAGCGGCAGACCGGCGTTGCGGAAATGATCATGACCGATGAACGAGGTCAGCTCGCTGATCTTGTCGTGCCGCAGAGACAGCACGGTGATCGACCAGGACGAGTGGACTCCTGACCCGTCCGGGTCCAGATAGTGGGCGACCGCCGGCTGGGCATTGAGCGTGATCACCTCCGAGCGCCAGTCACCGCAGTCGCCGAACGGCACCGTGGCGGCGAAGTCCGACACCCGATCGCGGCCCTGATACCAGTGCGGCAGCGGCGGCATCGACCAGGTGACGTCATCGGTGATCAGGGACAGGAAGCGATCAAGATCACGATCATGGAAGGCGGCCGCGTAGGTCCGGGCCAGCTGCTGCACCCGGGTGCTGCCGGCATCCTGCTGGATGCGCTGCTGGCTGGTCGGAATTCGATCGGTGAGGGTCCCCCGGGCCCGCTGCAGCGCGCTGTTGACCGACGACACCGAGGTGCCCATGATCTCGGCGATCTCGGCCGCTGGGTAGCCGAGCACATCGAACATCAACAGCGCGGCGCGCTGATTGCCGGGCAGTTGCTGAAGCGCCGCGACGAAGGCGATCTCGATCGCCTCGCGCTGTTCGTAACGGGCGCCCGGCTCGACATGATCGCCGGGCAGCTCTGCCGGGTAGGGCTCCAGCCAGGCCACGTCGGTCCTCGGCTGGTCCTCGACCACGACCGCACTTGGCGCGCTCAGATCCATCGGCAACGATCGCCGGTGGCCGATCGCATCCAGGCAGGTCCGAGTCAGCACCGCGTACAGCCAGCTGCGCAGCGAACCCTGACCGCGGAATCCGGGCAGCCCGCGCCAGGCTCGCAGCAGAGCATCCTGCAGTGCGTCATCGGCGTCGTGCACGGAGCCGAGCATCCGGTAGCCGTGGGCATGAAGCTCGGTGCGCAGCGGCGCGACGAGCCGTTCGAAGGCGGCGTCGTCGCCGGCCCGTGCGCGGTTGAGGTCGTCCGACTGGTCGATCGCGGTCACGGACCGAATCTTTGCAGTTGGTACCGAACAGCGATGAGTTTGCCGCTCCCGGCCGGTCGTATCAGGGACAGC
>DATCVL010000087.1:0-10937 GCA_036566865.1 Microlunatus sp. | reverse complement strand
GGCATCGTGGTCTCCGTTCGGGTCCCGGGCAGCAGCCGATCCGCCGCCCTTCCACTGCTGCGTCGAAGCTCAGCGGGCGGTTTCGACCGCCCGCGACTCACGAATCACACTGACCTTGATCTGCCCCGGGTAGGTCAATTCCTCTTCGACCTGTTTGGCGATGTCCCGGGCCAGCACCTGGGCCTCGATGTCGTCGACGACGTCCGGCGCGACCATCACCCGCACCTCACGTCCGGCCTGCATGGCGAACACCTTCTCCACCCCGTCATGGGCGAGCGCGATCTCCTCCAACCGCTCCAGCCGCTTGACGTAGGCCTCCAAGCTCTCCCGACGGGCGCCCGGTCGGCCACCGCTGATCGCATCGGCAGCCTGGGTCAGCACTGCCTCGACCGTCTGCGGTTCGACCTCGTTGTGGTGGGCCTCGATCGCGTGCACGATGTCGGGGTCCTCGCCGAACTTGCGGGCCAGGTCGGCCCCGATCAATGCGTGCGACCCTTCAACCTCGTGGGTCAGCGCCTTGCCGATGTCGTGCAGGAACGCGGCTCGCTTGCAGGTCTCGACATCCAGATGCAGTTCGGCCGCCATCAGCCCGGCGATGTGGGCGGACTCGACCAGGTGCTTGAGCACGTTCTGCCCGTACGAGGTCCGGTAGCGCAGCGCGCCGAGCACCGGCACCAGGTCCGGGTGCAGGTCCGAGATACCGACCTCGGCCATCGCGTCCTCGGCCGCCCGCACCACCCGTTCGGCGATCTTGGCCTTGCTCCGCTCGTGCACCTCTTCGATCCGGGCCGGGTGGATCCGACCATCGGTGATCAACTCGACCAGGGTGATCCGGGCGGTCTCCCGACGTACCGGATCGAAGCTGGACAGCAGCACGCTCTCCGGGGTGTCGTCGATCAGCACATTGACGCCGGTGACCTGCTCGAAGGAACGGATGTTGCGGCCCTCGCGGCCGATGATCCGGCCCTTCATGTCGTCGCCGGGCAGGTGTACGGCGGTGACCACCGACTCGGAGGTCTGATCCGAAGCGACCCGCTGGATCGCTCCGACGACGATGTTGCGGGCCCGGTCGTCTGCCTCGCGCCGAGCGGCGCTCTCGATGTCGCGGGCCATCAACACGGCTTGACGCTTGGCCTCGTGTTCGACCGCGGCCACCAACTCGGACTTCGCCTGGTCCTGGGTCAGGCCGGCCACCCGTTCCAACTCCTGGGTCCGGGCCGTGTCGGCGGTCGCGAGTTCGTCGGCCTTGGCGGTCAGATCCGTCTCGAGTTGGTCCAGCCGCTGGGCCCGTTCGTGCATCGTCCGGCCCTCGTCGTCCAGCCGGGTCTCGCGCTCGGTGATCCGTTGCTCGCGCCGATCGAGTTCCTGGCGGGCTTCACGCAACTCGCCCCTGCGGGTCCGGATCTCGTCGTCGGCCTCGCTGCGGGCCGTCTGGGCCTCGCGCAACAGTTGGTCGGCCCGACCGCGGGTGTCCTGGTGATAGCCGTCGGCATCGGAACGCAGCTGCTCGGCATCCGCGCGCAGTTGGGCGGCGTCACGTTCCGCGCCGGCCATGATCTCGCTGCCGGCCCGAGTCGCGGTGACACCGGACTGATGCCGGCGGAAGATCGCGATCACCGCCAACCCGATGAGGACGACCAGCGCCACGAGAATCAACACCTCGACCCAGCTGATGTCGAACACTCGTCGCTCCTCCCAGGATGGGGCACGCCTGATGCGCGCCCGCCAGAAGAGGGTTCGACGAATCACTCGCGCAACCCAGGAAGGGTTGTCCGCGATCCAGCTACGTCATGCCGCGTACTCGGGTATCGCTCTCTTTCGTCTGAGACGGCGGTGGTGGTGTGAATATCAACGGCTGTTCGGCCGCCCTGCGTTATCTGTTTCAGCTGCACCCGCCGGGGCGAGTGCCGTCAAGTTCCCTCTTGTCCCGAAGACTAGATCTGGCCCCAACATGGGTCAAGGTTCACGCGCCGCCACCGGACGCCCACCTGTCCCCGTCTTGGGCGGCGTCGCTCGCGCCGTCGCTCGGGCGCGATCGAGGCTCCGCAGGCATCCCAGGTCGGCTGTCCGAACCGGCTCGCGGGGCCGATCGGCGGGGTTGACCTGCGCCATGTCGGCCGACTGCCGTGTCAGGTCCGGAGCACTCAGCCGGACGCCGTTGGTCAGCCCGATCGTCACCAACCGCCGCTGGCGGGTTGGGTCAGCCCACGGCGCTCAGCTCGATAATCCACTTCTCCAGCTCAGCCATCGTCGATACCGATCGGCCGACCTTGTTGACGGCATTACGGGCAAAATCGTGTTGCTCGGGATGGCTCTCGTCCAGCAGCAGCTCGGACTGAACGCCGAGAAAGTTCAGATGTGCCGCAACCGAGGTCGCCAGGTCACTCGGCTGATGGAATTCGGCCGGACCGCCGGCTCGTCGATACGCGGCATACAGCTCGATCCCTCGATCGGCGTTGGCCCGGATGACTCCGCCGAGCTCCTGCCGCGGCACCAACGGACCGGAATTCTCCCAGTCGATCAGCCACGGTCCCTCGGGTAGCCAGATCAGGTTCTCGGCGCCGACATCGGTGTGGCACCAGACCGCGCCGTCCTGAGGCGCACCGTTGACCAACTCGGTCAGTTCCAGCAGGTCTCGCCGCCGGGAACGGATCAGCTCGGCCAGATCGGGAGCGGAACCGTCCAGTCGTGTGGCCAGCTCATCCCATTGGTAGTCGACCCGGATGAACCACGGATCGATCGGCTGCCCGTCGGTGTCGGCCGCCAATCGATGGATGGCAGCCAACCACTCGGCGATCGGGACGATCCTCTCGGGGTCATCGTCTCTGCCGACCCGGCCGTCGAGCCAGTCCAGCACCCGATACTGCGTGCTGGTGCCGGGGTGCTCACCACGTTCGGCTTGATCATCACCCGGCTGCTCACCAACGCCAGGGTGATCATCGATGGCGGGGCGATCATCGCCGCTGGGTTGATCATCGATGGTCAGGACGTAGGAGCCGTCGTCGGTCCGTGGGATCGACCGCGGACCAGGCACGCCCACCCCGCGGCACTGCTCGGTGAATTCGACCTCGCGCCGGATGGCGTCCTCGGTGTAGTGACTCCAGTACGAGCGCTTCACGGTCCAGTTCTGGCGGCGCCCGTCCAACTCGGTGGTGATCTTGTTGACGGCACCCATCGCACCGCGAGCGATGAACACGGTGTCCACCGGCGTGCCCAGCCCGTAAGCCTCGCACACCGCGGCCAGCGACCTTGCTGGCAGCGTGTCATCGGGAGTGAAGGACATTCGCCGCAACCTACCGGCACGACAGCAGCGACCGTGAACGAATTTTCAGGTCCCCCGGCAGGCTCCAGCCGACGGTCCAGGATCGCAGACGGCACCGGTCTTCGAGCGGCCGGCTCTACGGCCGACAGGAGGCATCAGACCTCCGATCCGTCCCGCTCCCCCAGGACCGACGACAACACCTGCGAGGTGAGACCGGCGGAGAAGCCGCGGCGGGCCAGTGCCCCGGCCAGCCGTCGATACTTCACGTCGCGCTCGAGCCCGCGCATCGATCGCAGTTTCTTCTCCGCCAGCGCGGTCGCGGCCGCGAGCTCGTCGTCCGGCTCGACCGTCGACAGCGCATTGTCGATGTCGTCGCGATCGACGCCCTTACGCACCAATTCCTGACGCAGTGCTCGACGAGACAGACTCCGCCGTGACTGCCGGGACTGCACCCAGGACTCGGCAAACGCAGCATCGTCGACCAGCCCGACATCTTCCATCCGGTCCAGCACCACGTCCGCCGCATCATCAGGTACGTCGCGCTGCTTGAGTGCCTTGGCCAGCTCACTGCGCGACCTCTGCTGCGCGGTCAGCTGCCGAAGCACGATCTCGCGCGCCACAGACTCGGGATCCGCCTCCGGTCCGGCTTGCCGATCCCGGTCGGGCTCGGCGCTCTTGCGGCGGCGTACGCGAACACCCTCCCGGCGGCCACGGACATCCCGAGGATCCGGCACATCCCGAGGAGGATCCAGCTCACGATCGACCCGATCCCGGCGATCCGACTCCTGGTCGGATCGCTGCCGGGCCGACCGCTCCGACTCCGGTTCGCGAGCGGCACGCTCCGCTGCCCTCAGGGCCGCGGCCGCGATCCGCCGGCGCTCGTCCTGTGTCCGACTGCGAGCATCCGTGTCCACCGCAGGTAGAGACCCGTCGACAGCCTCAGGCCCCTTACCTGGCAGGGATTGAGCTCCTTCGGAGGTCATCGACTCAGAACTCGACCTCGCCGGTCACCGGGTCGACACCCTCCGGCACACCGGAGGCCGGCCCGATGCCGAGCTTGTCCTTGATCTTGGTCTCCAACTCGGTGGCCACCTCGGGGTTGTTGCGGAGGTAGTTGCGGGCATTCTCCTTGCCCTGACCGAGCTGATCGGCGTCGTAGGTGAACCAGGCGCCTGCCTTGCGAATGATGCCGGTCTCAACACCCATGTCGATCAGGCTGCCCTCGCGGCTGATGCCCTGCCCGTACAGGATGTCGAACTCGGCCTGCTTGAACGGCGGGGCGACCTTGTTCTTCACGACCTTGACCCGGGTCCGGTTTCCGACCATTTCCTGGCCGTCCTTCAGAGTCTCGATCCGGCGGATGTCGAGCCGGACGGAGGAGTAGAACTTCAGCGCCTTACCGCCGGTGGTGGTCTCCGGCGAGCCGAACATCACACCGATCTTCTCTCGCAACTGGTTGATGAAGATCGCAGTGGTGCCGGAAGCGCTGAGTGCACCGGTGATCTTGCGCAGCGCCTGCGACATCAGTCGGGCCTGCAGGCCGACATGGCTGTCGCCCATCTCACCCTCGATCTCAGCCCGCGGGGTCAGCGCCGCGACCGAGTCGATCACGATCAGATCCAACGCACCGGAACGGATCAGCATGTCGGTGATCTCCAGCGCCTGCTCACCGTTGTCCGGCTGGCTGACCAGCAGCGCATCGGTGTCGACGCCGAGCTTCTCGGCGTAAACCGGATCGAGCGCGTGCTCGGCGTCGATGAAGGCACAGATCCCGCCTGCGGCCTGGGCATTGGCAACGGCATGCAGAGCGACGGTGGTCTTACCACTGGACTCCGGGCCGTAGATCTCGACCACCCGGCCGCGCGGCAGGCCGCCGATCCCCAGCGCCAGATCCAGTGCGACCGAGCCGGTCGGGATGAACGCGATCGGCGCCCGGGTCTCGTCCCCGAGCCTCATGATGGAGCCCTTGCCATACTGCTTGTCGATCTGGGCGAGCGCCGTGTCCAGCGCCTTCTCCCGGTCGGTTACGGCCATTGCTGTGTCCTCTCAACTTCTGCTGTAGCTCTCTTGGCTCTTCTGGTCTTCGTCAGTTACCAAGACACTAAGCACGGGCACTGACATTTGTTCGGCACTCCACGCCGCCTGTGGATGACGCTTCGAGGTGCGCTTCCTGCGGTGGACAACTTACCGAACACCTGTTCGAACCACCAAGGGACACGCCCGGAAATCTGAAACCCCAACTGGCATTCCGCGGCGAGACGGCGTACGGTCCTCAGACTTATGAGAGACCTCGGGGTGATCATGAGCGCCCTCGCTGTGCGATCAGCGAGCGGTGCCAGTACCCCGACAGCTCGTTGTGTATGGTCAGTCGGAACAAGATTGTCAACAAACCTACGATCACTTCGGGCAGAGTATTTTCTGCCCAGCCGTTGACCGGCAGGACTCTCGGCTCAGGGCCTTCAGGCTCGCCGGTCCTGTGACCTTGTACGCCCATCGAAAAACCAAATCAGTACGAACGTCGAGCCGACCTGTCGCTGCCCAGCGCATCGGCGGGCTCGCGGCCGATGAGGAGGAAGCTAGATGAGCAGCGCACAATCCGTTCCCATCGGGGACGGGGCGAATCCGGACAAGCAGGAACAACCTCCGGGCGTCATTCGCAAAGCGATCGCCGCTTCAGCGGTCGGCAACTTCACCGAGTGGTTCGACTACGGGGTCTACTCCGTCGTCACCCTCTACATCACCCAGGCCCTGACCCCCGGCACTTCCGTGGCGATCACTCTCGGTGGCTTCGCGATCTCGTTCCTCATCCGTCCGCTCGGCGGGTTCGTCTGGGGTCCGATCGGCGACCGGATCGGTCGGCGTAAGGTGCTCGCGACCACCATCCTGCTGATGGCCGGTTCGACCTTCTGTGTGGGATTGATCCCGACGTATGCGTCGATCGGTTTCTGGTCGATCGTGTTCTTGTACCTACTGCGCATGATCCAGGGCTTCTCCACCGGCGGCGAGTACGGCGGCGCGGCCACCTTCATGGCGGAATACGCCCCGGACAAGAAGCGAGGCTTCCTCGGCAGCTTCCTGGAGTTCGGCACGCTGAGCGGATTCGCGCTGGGCAGCCTGATCACGCTGGCATTGCAACTGTCCACCGGCGACGCGTTCATGCAGTCCTGGGGTTGGCGAATTCCGTTCTTCGTCGCGCTGCCCCTCGGCCTGATCGGCCTCTACCTGCGGTCCAAGCTCGAAGACACCCCGGTGTTCCGCGATGCCGAAGCCAAGGGCCAGACAGAGAAGCGCGCCACTTCTGCGCTGAAGGATCTCATCACCGAGTACTGGCGGCCGATCTTGGTCATGAGCGGCCTGGTGATCGCACTGAACGTGGTGAACTACACCCTGCTGACGTACATGCCGACCTACGTTCAGGATCAGCTCGACATGTCCGAAACCCAGGCGCTCGTGTTGGCGTCGGTCGGGCAGTTGTTCATGATGCTGTTCCTGCCTCTCTCCGGAGCGATCTCGGATCGAGTCGGCCGGCGCCCGATGTGGTTGTTCTCGATGGTCGGCCTGTTCGTTGTCGCCGTGCCGATGTACCTGATCATGCCGAAGAGCTTCGGGTTGGCGATCGTCGCCTTCATGGTGATGGGGCTGCTCTATGTCCCACAGCTGTCGACGATCTCGGCGACCTTCCCGGCCATGTTCCCGACCCACGTCCGGTACGCGGGCTTTGCGATCGCCTACAACGTGTCGACCTCGCTGTTCGGTGGTACCGCTTCTTCGGTCAACAACGCGATGATCAACGCAACGGGCATCAGCATCTTCCCGGCCTTCTACATGATGGGCGCCTGTGTGGTCGGCATCGTCGCCTGGTTCTTCATGAAGGAAACGGCCGGCGCGTCGCTGCGGGGATCGAAGATCCCGGAGGCCAAGCGAACTCGGACTGGCAAGTTCCGTCCGACCGCTACCGCCTGATTCCTCGCCGGGTCGGCTCATCGGCCCACCAGGCACGCAGACAAACCGCCGTGGGCCGCCCCGTCGCACAGACGTGGCCGCCCACGGCGGTTTAGCTTTGGGGCCAGAGACATGACGGCGAAGACTGCTCCGCTGACTCGCGATCAAGATCAATTGGCTGTGGGGAGCATTCCCGGTCAGCTCGGCTTGAGCACCTCGTTCAGAGTCTCGGACCAGATGTCGGCTGCCTCGTCGATCTGGTCCGAGTCGACCACCAGAGCGGGGATGAAGCGGACCACCTGGCTCCAGGCTCCGCAGGTCAGCAGCAGCAGGCCGCGCCGAGCAGCTTCCTGCTGAACAGCGGCCGCGGTTGCGCCGTCCGGGTTGCCTTCCGGATCGCGGAATTCGCTGCCGATCATCAGCCCCAGGCCGCGTACGTCGGTGATCTGATCATGATCATCGGCGATCTTGGTCAGTGCCGTCTTCAGCTCCTCGCCTCGTTCGGCGGCATTCTGCACCAGCTTCTCGTCCTCGATCACGTCCAAGGTCGCCAGCGCAGCGGCACAGGCGACCGCATTGGCGCCGTAGGTGCCACCCTGGCTACCCGGCCACACCTTGGCCATCAGCTCGCTGGACGCGGCGATGCCGGACAGCGGGAAGCCCGATGCCAGTCCCTTCGCGGTCACCAGCACATCCGGGCGAACGTCGAAATGATCTTCACCCCAGAATTTGCCGGTGCGACCGAAGCCGGTCTGCACCTCGTCGATCACCAACTGGATGCCGTACCGGTCGGCGCGTTCTCGCAGCCCGGCGAAGAAGCGGGTGTTGCCCGGTACGTAGCCGCCCTCCCCGAGGACCGGCTCGACGAAGAAGGCGGCAGTCTCCTCCGGTTGGGTCAATGTCTGCAGGACGTAGTCGAGCTGCTTGAGGGCGAAGTCGGTCGACTGCTCGACGTCCCAGCCGAAGTACGTCGGATCCGGGAACGGCGAGACGTGAACGCCCGACATCAACGGCGAGAACCCGCCCTTGAACTTGGTGCCGGAGGTGGTCATCGAGGCCGCCGCCACCGTCCGGCCGTGGAAGCCGCCGTGAAAGACGATCACGTTCGGTCGCCCGGTGGCCTGCCGGGTCAACCGCAGCGCCGCCTCGATCGCCTCTGATCCCGAGTTGGCGAAGAACATCCGGTCCAGGCCGGTCGGCAGCACCTCCCCGAGCCGCTCCACCAGGGTCAGCAGCGGCCGATGCATCACGGTCGTGTACTGGGCGTGGATCAGCGTCGCGACCTGGCGTTGGGCGGCTTCGACCACCCGTGGGTGACAGTGGCCGGTGCTGGTCACCCCGATCCCCGCGGTGAAGTCCAGATAGCGACGGTCCTGTTCGTCGTAAAGGTTCACGCCCTCGCCGCGCGCCGCGATCACCCCGGTCGCCTGCTTCAGGACTTGTGAGAGTTCAGCCATGATTGCGTCCGATCTGTGGTCGATCATTGTCTGATTGTCGACAATCCTCTTCTCGGTCCTATGCTGCCATACATGAACGCCGCAACAGAAGCAGCCGTGATCAACTCCGTACCGAAGCAACTGCTGATCGGTGGCTCCTGGACCGACGCGAGCGGGGGCGCGACCTTCGACGTCCACGACCCGGCCACCGGCAAGGTGCTCTGCTCGGTCGCCGATGCCTCCCCCGACGACGGACGGGCCGGCCTGGACGCCGCGGTCAAGACCCAACCCCTGATGGCCGGGTTGAGTCCGCGGGAACGGGCCGACATCCTGACCGGCGCCTTCGAACTGTTGCACCAGCGGATTGATGATCTTGCTCTGCTGATGACGCTGGAGATGGGTAAGCCGGTGGCCGAGGCGAAGGGTGAGATCAGCTACGCAGCAGAATTCTTCCGGCACTTCGCCAGTGAAGCGGTACGCATCGACGGCAGCTACCAGACCGCACCGGCCGGTGGCGCCCGGTTCTTGATCACCAAGCAGCCGGTCGGCCCGTCGATCTTGATCACGCCGTGGAACTTCCCGATGGCGATGGGTACCCGCAAGCTAGGTCCGGCGATCGCCGCCGGCTGTACCAGCGTGATCAAACCGGCGGCGCAGACTCCGCTGTCGATGCTGGCCCTGGCCGGAATCCTCATGGAGGCAGGACTTCCGGCCGGAGCGGTGAACGTGATCACCTGCACTGACGCCGGCGGTGTGATCGAGCCGTTGATCAAATCCGGACTGGCCCGCAAGCTGTCCTTCACCGGATCGACCAAGGTCGGCAAGCTGTTGCTGGCCCAGTCCGCCGACAAGGTGCTGCGGACGTCGATGGAGCTCGGCGGCAACGCCCCCTTCATCGTGTTCGACGATGCCGATCTTGATGAAGCCGTTGCCGGAGCCATGGCGGCCAAGATGCGCAACATGGGCGAGGCTTGTACGGCTGCGAACCGGATCTACGTCCACGCCGACGTGATCGACGAGTTCGGCCGCCGGCTGGCGGCGAAGATGGGCGCGCTGAAGGTCGGCCGCGGCACCGAGGACGGTGTGCAGGTCGGACCGTTGGTCGATCAGCCGACGTTGGACAAGGTCGTCCGACTGGTCGACGACGCCGTGCAGTCGGGCGCACACGTGATCACCGGCGGTTCGGCCCCCGGGGGCGACGGCTACTTCTTCACTCCCACGGTGCTGACCGGGGTGGCAAAGGATGCCGCGATGAATTCGGAGGAGATCTTCGGACCGGTGGCTCCGCTGACCCCCTTCACCGAGGAGGACGAGGTGGTCACACTGGCCAACGCGACTCCCTGGGGCCTGGTCGGTTACGTCTACACCAACGACCTGCGTCGGGCGATCCGGGTCGGCGAGGCGCTGGAATTCGGCATGGTGGGTCTGAATCAGGGCGTGGTGTCGAATCCGTACGCGCCGTTCGGCGGGGTGAAGGAGTCGGGTCTGGGCCGGGAGGGCGGCTCGATCGGCATCGACGAATTCCTGGAGACCAAGTACATCGGCATCACCGTCTGACCGAACCTGCCGTGCTGCCGCTGACGTGGCCGGACACCCACTCCACCAGCGGTCTGACCTGACGCCAGTCCTTCTTGATCTTGGTCGCCAACTCGGCGGAGTGGATGACCGGCTCGAATCCGTACGACTTGCGGGCGGTCAGCGACCGATGCCGAAGCAGCGCGATCCGCGGGTGATCGGCGTCGAAGCCTCGCGGTGAGGTCTTCAGCCGGTCTCCCCCGATTTCCCAACGGGAGCGGCGAAGTCTGCCCAACAACCGCTCCAGTTCCGGACCGCGTACGTCATCGGCGACGGCCCGACGGAAGCGGGCGAGCGGATCCGGGCCGGCGTGGTAGAAACCGCCGGCAACCATCACGCCTCGAGCACTCAGCTCGACATACCACCCGGTCGCCTCGGCCGTGGCGACGAAGGCACCCTGGTGGGTCTTGTACGGCGTCTTGTCCTTGGCAAAGCGGACGTCACGATAGGGACGGAAGATCTTGGCGGTACCGAATTCGGACTCGAGCGCCGCCAGCAACGCCTCCATCGGAGCCCGGACCTGATCTTGATAGAGCTGCTTGTGCTCCGCCCAGAACGCCTTGGAGTTGTCCACCTCCAGGTCATCGTAGAAATCGAGGGCGGCGGCACTGAATCCGGTGAACTTCGACACGGGCGATCCTAGACCGCGGGCGATCTCCAAGAGATCGACCCCGGTCGCGGCGGCGGGTCAGCCAGATCGGATCAACGACTCGGCACGGTAC
>DATCVL010000086.1:0-9858 GCA_036566865.1 Microlunatus sp. | reverse complement strand
CCGACTACATCCGCCGTACCCACAACACCGTCTACCACCCGGCCGGGACGGTACGGATGGGTGCGGTCGATGATCAACAGTCGCCGTTGGACCCGCACCTGCGAGTCAAGGGCGTGACCGCGCTGCGGGTCGCCGACGCGTCGGTGATGCCGGAGCTGACCACCGTCAATCCCAACATCACCACGATGATGATCGGCGAGCGCTGCGCCGACTTCATCAAGCAGAACTGAATCAGAACAGGAGATCTGGGGCGATGAAGACCGATCCGACCATTACCGGCATCGAACTGGTCGATCTGCCGACGCGATATCCACGTACGGTCGGGCGCAATGCCCGGCTCGGCAGTCACGGCGACGGCGGCACCTCGACGGTGGCGATCGTCAGCACCGACAGCCGCCGGACCGGCTGGGGTCTGGTCGAGGGAGCCGTCTCGGCCGACATGATCAACGCCGTGGTCGGACATCCGCTGTCGGAGCTGATCGACCCGGACCAGGGCGTACGGGAGAATCGCCACCTGTGGCTCGACCCCGCCCTGCACGACCTGCTCGGTGTGGTGCTCGACCTCCCGGTCTACGCCATGCTGGGCAACCGCGGCAGCCGCACCGTCGAGGTGTACGACGGCGCGATCTACTTCGATGATCTTGATCCGAGCTCGGAGCCGCGCGGCCCGGAGGTGGTGCTGGCCAACTGCCGTTCCGACTGGGCGCTCGGCTACCGGGCGTTCAAGCTCAAGATCGGCCGCGGCAACCGATGGCTCGATCGGATCCAGGGAGATCGCCGTGACATCGAGATCACCCGGTCGGTACGGGAGGTGTTCCCGGACGCCAGGATCCTGGTCGATGCCAATGACGGTTACGATCTGGACGGCTTCCTCGACTATCTTCAGGCGGTGGCCGACATCGGTCTCTACTGGATCGAGGAGCCCTTCCTCGACGACGCCGATGATCTTGCCCGACTGCGGACTCGGCTTGATGAGATCAGCCCGCAGACCTTGATCGCCGAGGGCGAGACCAATCCCGATCTCGCTGCCCTGATGCCGGTGGCGGCGGCCGGGAACATCGACGTGATGTTGATGGACGTGATGTCCTTCGGCCTGACCCGGTGGCGGCGGACCATGGGCGAGTTGATCAAGCTTGACGTGCAGGCGTCACCTCATGCCTGGGGACGCCCACTGAAGACCGTCTACGCGGCTCACCTGGCCGCTGGGTTGGGCAATGTTCCGGTCGTGGAAGGTATCCCCGGGACCACCGACCGCGTCGACCTCGGCGGACATCAGTTCGCCGATGGCCGGTTGATCATCTCCGAACGACCCGGCTTCGGGCTGACCTTGACCGCGAGCTGACCGGGCGACGTGGGCCATCCCGTCGATGGAGCCGGCACTTCGGGTCGTCAGTAGATCGCGGACTCGTTCACCACCAGGGATGCCGGCACCTCGACCTGCTGCGGCGGTCGACCCGGATCGGCCAGCCGATCGAAGAGCAGCCGAGCTCCGGCCCGACCGACCTCGTACGGATTGCTGTCGATCACGGTGATGCCGAACTCCGCCGCGAGCGCGAAGCTGTCGAACCCGAGCACCTCCGGCCGACGATCGGCGAAGGCGGCCGATTGCAGCAGGCCGGTGCAGAGCCGGTTGTTGTCCACCACCACGGCCTCCGGATCGGCGGCAGCCAGCAGGCCGTCGACCGCGCGTGCGGCGTCACCCTCGGTGACGAGATCATGGTGGACGAGCGTTTCGTCGACCGCGATACCGGCCTCCTGCAACGCCGCGAGATAGCCGGCCCAGCGTTCGTTGGCGCCACTGCCACTGCGCGGGTGTCCGAGGTAGGCGATCCGGCGATGTCCACGACCGATCAGCCGTTGCACTCCGGCCTTGGTGCTGGCGAAATTCGTGGTGGTGACGGAATCCATCGCCCCTTCCAGACCGAGCGGCGGCGAGTCCACGAACACCACCGCCGACCCGTAGGAGACTTCGTTGGCCAGGTAATGAAGATCATCACCGCTCGGCGCGATGATCACACCGGCAACTCGGTGGGCGAGGAAGGAGCGAATCGCCCGCCGTTCGGTCTCGGCACTGTTCTGCGCGTCGGCCGTCAGGACCAAATACCCGTGCTGGGCGGCGACAGCGTCGATGCCCTTCAGCATCGGCGCGAAGAACGGGTTCGCGAAATCGCCCAGCATCACACCGATCGACGTCATCGCCTGTGTCTTCCGCCGTAGGCCGGCGGCCACGTCGTTCACCTGGACACCGAGGCGGTCGGCCTCGGCCTGCACCAGCCGCCGGGTCGATTCGGCCACGTTCGATTCGCCCCGCAGGACACGAGAAACGGTCTTGATGCTCAACCCGGTCGCGACGGCGACGTCCTTCAATCGCGGCCGCTGCCGGATCTCCAACGGTCCACCGACCTTGGCCGGCTCGCCCTCAGCATGGTCAGCGGTCATGGCCGCATCGTAGGCGTCGGCTTGGGGCGGCCACTACTCCTGTTGATCAATGAGCCTCTGGATGTCGTTCACGGTGGCGTCGATGCCGGCGTCAAGATCCTTCTTCCCTGCAAGGGCAGGATTCCATGCGGTGCCGGTGACATCGGCCGCCTTCGTCGCCCACGGGTCGAGCCATTGGGTCATGAACTTGTCCTTGGCGGCCAGTTCGTACTTGGCCGTCGCGGCAATGCTCTTGTCGCCTGCATCGCCGGCCTCCAGCGCCTCGTAGTATCCGGTCGATCCCGGTTCGTAGGCGATCGGCGCGATCGGTGCCTGCTTCATCGCTTCGGCGAAACCCGGTCCGTCCAGGTAGCTGATCGTCTTCCAGGTCGCATCCGGGTCGGAGAGGGTTGCCGGCGAGCAGACACCGTTGGTCTCCACCGGTTGTACCGACTTCACCGCACCGACCGGCCACGGGGCGTAACCCCAGGTGATCTTGGGATGGTTCTGTTGGATGGTCTGTTGCAGCCATTGGCCGCCGAACATCAGCGGAATCGCGCCCTTGGCGAACGGAGCCATCGCTGTACTCGCGTCGTAGTCGGGATCGGTCAGTTGCCCGGCCGCGATGGCGTCTGCGTACTTCTGCGCGCCCTCCCGAAACTTGGCATCCGCCTGCACCTTGGTGACACCGATGTCGGCATCGGTGAACGGCTGCCCGCCATTGGCCGCCGCGTACGCAGACACGCCCTGCACGCTGTCCAGCAACTGCCACTGGGTCACCAGCGGCTTCTGCTTGGACTGGGGATCAGCCTTCTGCAGCTTCGCCAGGTCGTTGAACAGGTCGTCGTAGGTCCAGCCCGCTTTCGGTATGTCCAGGCCGGCCCGGGAGAAGGCTTCCTTGTTGTAGAAGAAGCCGTAGGTGTTGGCCATGGTCGGGATACCGGCCAGCTTGCCGTCCTTGGTCCGCCAGGCGTCCAACGACCCGGGTGAGAACTTGTCCTCCTGCAGTCCGCCGCCGGCCTTCAGCTTGTCGGTGAAGTCGTACAGCAGTCCCTCCGAGGCCAGATTCTGTGCCTGCTGCGTGGTGCACCAGAAGAAGTCCGGCGCCTTCTTGGACATGATCAACGAGGCCAGCTTCTGCGCATAGTCGGCGTTGGGCGACTGCTCACGTTTCACGGTGAGTCCGCTGGAGTCGCTGAACTTCTTCATGCTGGCGTCGATGGCCTTGTTGGTGTCGTTGGATTCCCAGGTCATGTAGGTGACCGTCTGGTCCTGCGCGTCCCCGGAGCCGGCACTGGACGATCCGCTGCAGCCGGTCACCGCCGTAGCGGTCATGGCGACGCCGGCCAACGCCGCCATCAAAGATCGTTTTCTCATCGTCGCTCTCCTGTGAGTGTGTGTGAGTGGTACGGGGCTGGGTCACTTGGCGATGGTGCCGAGCGATCCGATGCCCGCCATGAAGTAGCGCTGAGCCAGGAAGAAGAGGACCAACGGCGGCAGCATGAACAGCAGGTTGGTCGCCATGTAGTAGTTGTATTCGGAGCCGGCCTGATCGGACAGGAAGGACGCCATGCCCAGCGACAAGGTGAACTTGTCGGATGACTGGAGATAGACCAGCGGATTCAGATAGTCGTTCCAGGCGAACTGGAAACTCATGATCGCGATGGTGATCCAGACCGGCTTGGTGATCGGGATCATGATCTTGGTGAAGATGGTCCAGTGGCCGGCACCGTCGATGGTCGCCGACTCGTCGATGTAGCGCGGCACCGACTGGTAGTACTGCCGGGCCAGGAAGATGAAGATCGGACTGCCGAAGAACGCCGGCAGGATCAACGGCACCCAGGTGTCGATCAGGCCGAGATTGATGTAGAGGTGCTGCAGCGGGATGAGTCCGACGATGCCCGGCACGAAGATGCTTCCGGAGATCACCACCAGCCAGAAGTTCCTGCCAGGGAAGTCGATCCGTGAGATTCCGTAACCGACCATCATCGAGCTGGCCATCGCACCCAAGGTGGACAGCACGGTGATGATCACGGTGTTCAACAGCAACCGGTAGAAGTTGATCTCCGCCGGCCCGTCGACGAAATTGTGCCAAGCGAATTCGTGCGGCAGGAAGGTCGGTGGCACCTGGTTGATCTCGCCGTTGCTCTTCAGCGCGATGCTGACCATCCAGATCAGCGGCAGCAGCATGGTGAAGCCGAGCATGCCGCAGAGTACGTACCAGGCCAGCCGCGAGATGATCATCGGCACTCGCTGAGCCGCGGGTCGCCGACGACGCGGAATCGCTGCCTTGGTTGACATCGAGGTGGCCGCGGTCATGCGCCTTCTCCTCGGTAGAAGCGGTTGCCGGTGACCCGCAGCATGATCGCCGTGACGATGATCACGATCGCGAACAGCACCCAGACCTCGGCCGAGGCGTAGCCGAGTTGCGGTGCGGTGAGGAAGTCGGCGAATCCGTCCTGATAGATCTTGTACATCAGCAGGTTGGTCGCCGTTCCGGGCCCGCCCTTGGTCAGGATCGCGACCTGGTTGAAGGTCTGGAAGGCCATGTTCAGCTGGAGCATCAACTGCAACAGCATGATCGGCCCCAACAGAGGCAGCGTGATGGAGACGAATCTGCGAGCCGCCGAGGCTCCGTCGACCTTGGCGGCTTCATGTATCTCCTCCGGCACCGCCTGGAGACCGGCGAGGAAGATCATCATCGTCCCGCCGACGCTCCAGACGCCGATCACCAAGATCGCCGGCAGGGCGACGTGCGCATTGCCCAGCCAGGCACTGGTCGGCAACTGCAGGAAGGTCAGCACCTGGTTGGCCAGGCCGTACACCGGATCGTAGATGTACTTCCACAGCGTCAGCACGGCAACGGCAGGCAGCACCACCGGCAGGTAGAAGACGGTGCGGAACACTTTCACCCCGCCGGTGGCCCGATTCACCAGCACGGCCAGCGCGAGCCCGGCAGCCATCGTGATCGGCACCGATATCAGCACCCAGATCAAGGTGACTCGGAGCGATGGCCAGAACTTCGGGTCCTGAGTGAACATGAAGCGGTAGTTCTCCAGGCCGACCCAGGTCGCCGGCGTGAGACCGTTCCAGTCGGTGAACGAGTGATACAGCGACGTCACCATCGGGTAGATCACGAAGAGCAGCACGCCGATGATTCCTGGCGCGATGAAGACGTATCCGACGACGGCGTTGCGGCGGCGCAGTGCGCTCCGTCGACGCGTTGCCCGCACCGGCTCCGGCGATGCGGACCGGGTCGGCGGTGGTACGACCCGGTCGATGGTGGATCTGGCCATGTCGTTGGCTCCTCGGGCGACGGATCCGAATGGTGTGGGTCTGGATGGTGCAGGTCAGGAACGGCTGGAGTTCAAGATCAACTCCGACAGCCGGCCCTCAAACCTCGCCTCGTCGGGGGTGGTGCTGGCATCGACTGGCCGCGGATCCGATCTGCGACAACGCACATCCATCACTCCTCGTCGAGGTGGGCTCCGGACCCGGGCGCTGAGCATGCTCGGCCACTGGTCTCGGCAGATCGGGCAAGATCCTGTCTACGTTGACAGCAAATGTCAACGTTGACAAATGCCTGGATCCACGGTCTGATATCAGCGTTGACGAGCCGGTCACGTGCCAACCGTGACCTGATCAGCACCCACCGATGACAACGACGACATTGCAGATCCCCGGGCACCCGACCCTCACCGAGGCGCCAGGGATCGGAGGGACATCGATGAACACCTTCTCGCGAAGGGCTTTCGGCGCCGGCCTACTGGGTGGCGCCGCCGCGATCGGCGCGGTGCCCGGCTTCGCCGCCGCCGACACACCGCACTCGCCGGACGGCAAAGGCACCGCAGGGAGTTGGAATCCCACGGCGCAGTCGGACGAGCAACTGACCCAGGCGTTCCGCGCCTTCGGCAACTCCGGTGGCGGCTGGTCCGACCACGGTGGTTGGGCGGCGTCGGACGGCGTCTTCTCCACGGTTCTGCCGGGGCGACGGATCATCTGGCTGATGAACGACACCTTCCTCGGTCCGGTCAACGCCGACGAGAGCATGACCAACCCCGGCTTCATCCACGGCTCCATCCTGTTGGCCGATCGCCGAGGTGTCCCGTATACCACGATCACGGCCGGCACGCACAGCGCGCCGGAGTCGATCGCCTCACCGCCCGGGGCGGTGAACGGCGATCCGTGGTACTGGAACAGCGACGGCATCGTCGACGGCGGCAAGCTGCGGGTGTTTCAAGGCAGGATCGGAAAGACCGACGGCGAGCCGCCCTGGAACTTCGGCTGGCTCGGCTCCGACATCGTGACCTACGCCAAGGACTTCTCGGTCGAGAGGATCACCGAAACCTACGGCGAGCCGGGGCAGGTGAATTGGGGCAACGAACTGGTCCGGGTCGGCGGACACATCTACATCTACGGCCAGCAGGACGGTGCCGCGTACGTCGCCAGGTGCCGCGACGGACACCTTGTCGATCGGGACTGGCAGTTCTACACCGGCGACGGGTGGTCGACCGAGCCGGACTCGGCGGCGGTGATCACCGACGACGTCGGCGCTTCGTACAGCGTCACGCCGATGGGCGGGCGCTTTGTCCTCACCACCACGGCGACGGCGATCTTCACCGACCACAAGGTCTACGTCGCGTCAGCGCCCTCGCCGGTCGGCCCCTTCGGTCCTCGTACCGCCGTCTTCACCGCGCCCGAAGGAGGAGTCGGCAACCTCTACGCCCCGTACAACGTCGCGGCCCATCCGGGGATCAGCCGACCGGGAGAGTTGACCATCTCCTACAACGTGAACAGCGGGTCCGGCGACGATCTGCTGGCCGACGCGAACAACAACCGCCCTCGATTCGTCCGGATCAAGATCAGCTAGGACCAGCACTTCCGATCCGGCTCAGGGTCGCCGGTAGCGGGGATCATCCGCCGGCGGCTGTGGGTCCGACTCTCCGACCCGCGACGGCGAGTCCCCGACCCGCGACTGCGGATCCGAATCCCCGACCGATCGCTCCGGCTCGGACGCGCCGGCGTGCCGGGGTCGGTCGACAGGCTCTTCCGCCGAACCGTCGGACGGCCGGTCCGGATCCAACCGATCGGCCTCGCGCTGAAGGTCGTCGTACTTTCGGCGGCGTTCTTCCAGATCCGATTCCTTGCCGGCGGCCTCGGCTTCGGCACGTTCGGCCTCGGCCGCCCGATGCTCTGCCTCCGCGGCCTGTTGCTCTGCCTCCGCACGGACGCCACGGGCATCCGCGCGAGCCATCCGGGCCTCGATGTCGGACTGTTCGACGCCGATCCCCTGGTCGACGGACTTTTCGCGCAGCTCCGCGGCTCGCCGACGATTCGCCGCTCTGCGGCCACGGGTCACGCCCAGGGCGATGCCGATCATCGCCAGAATCACGACCACGATGACCACGATCCAGACGATGGTGGTGGTGTTCATGATGACTCCAGTCCTCGAGGTTGCCCTGATAGTGCCCCGTGGACCGGCACCTCAAACGCATCCTGCGCAATGGCCGGCGATCCTGGGTCGAATCGACCACCTCATTCCGGCGCGCTGGGAGGCGAGTGCTGCCGGCCGCGATCAGTCGGCTGCAGGGGGTTCCACCGCGCCGAACCGCTCGGACCAGTCCCGCAGTCGATCAGCGAACTCCACTGGTTCGACGCTGACCACGCTGCCTCCGGACACACCGACCGCGAAGACAGCCCACTCCAGTGACTCGGCGCTGACCTCGACCCGGCACTGCCCGTCCTCGATCGGCGTGACATCCGCCCAGCGACCGATCCGCTCGCGGACCCGGTCCGGGTCGGCGCGCAGGATCGCGGTCACCTTCTTGGTACCGCCGCCCCGCTCGAGCCCGGCCTTGACGAACTCGGCCGCATCGCCACCCGGCAAGGCCCGCTGACGGAATCGGATCCCGGTGGCTTGAAGCAGCTGCATCCGATCCAGCCGGAAGCTCCGCCAGTCGCCGCGGTCCAGGTCGTAGCCGACCAGATACCAGCGGTGCCCGACGGTGACCAGTCGTCCCGGCTCCACCCGGCGACTGCTCGCGGTCCCGTCTCGGGCGACGTAGTCGAACATGACCCGTTCATCATCTCGGCAGGCCTGTCCCAGCTGCACCAGCACATCGGGATCGGTGCTCGGTTCGGTCTCCCACTGCGGCGAGGAGGTCACCGATCCGACCGCCTCCACCCGCCGGCGCAGCGGCCGCGGCATCACTTGAACGACCTTGGCCAAGGCTCGCACGGACGCTTCGGCGATGCCGGTCAGGGATCCGTTCGCGGCCGAGCGCAGACCGACCGCGAGCGCCACCGCCTCCTCGTCGTCCAACACCAGCGGCGGCAGCGAGGCTCCCGGCGCGAGCTGATACCCGCCGCCGATGCCTCGATCGGCCTGCACCGGGTAGCCGAGCTCACGCAGGCGGTCGACATCGCGGCGCAGCGTACGGACCGAGACGTCCAGTCGGTCGGCCAGTTCGACCCCGGACCAATAGCGGTGGGTCTGCAGCAGGGAGAGCAAGCGGAGCGTACGAGAGCTGGTGTTGGCCATGGCTCCAGCCTTCTTCCTATTCAGGACAGAATGTGACAGCTATTGGCCATAACGTAGTCCTCATCAGCACCCGGCTGTACCGAAAGGATCTGGTCATGAGCACCGCACCCGTCAACGACATCGACACCTCGGCCGTCTCCCAGGAGCGTTCCGACCTGCTCGCTTGCCTGGCTCATGCCCGGCACTTCCTCCGCTTCACCACCCGAGATCTGACCGACGAGCAGGCGAATGCCCGTCCGACCGTGAGTGAGTTGACCCTCGGCGGCTTGATCACCCACGTCACCTCGGTGGAGCGGAACTGGGCGCAATTCACCCTTCACGGCGCGGCAGCGATGCCGACCCCGGAGAAGGACTTCAGCGAATGGACCGAGGACGACTTCGCCGACTACGCCAAGAGCTTCCGGTTGCAGCCCGGCGAGACGCTGGCCGGAGTGCTCGCCGAGTACGAGGAGGTGGCGCGGACGACCGACGAGACGCTGCGACAGGCAGCCTCGCTGGACACCCTGATCGAACTGCCGAAGGCGCCCTGGAACACCGAAACCCACTGGTCGGTCCGGCGGACCTTGATGCACATCGTGGCCGAGACCGCCCAGCACGCCGGCCACGCCGACATCATCCGGGAGTCGCTGGACGGCGCCAAGTCGATGGGCTGATCGCGGCACCGTACGCCGAGTGAGACGCAACAGGCCCCCCGGTCGCTGACCGGAGGGCCTGTTCAGGTGTTGCAGAAGATCAGTAGATGACCTCGCCGCGGGCGCGGCGATCGCGAAGCGCAGTCAGGGCCTCGGTCAGGATCTCGGCCGCCTCGGAATCGCTGCGGCGTTCCTTCACGTAGGCCAGATGCGTCTTGTACGGCTCGTTCTTCGGCGGTGGCGGCGGATTCGACGAGTCCAGGTTGG
>DATCVL010000085.1:0-19468 GCA_036566865.1 Microlunatus sp. | reverse complement strand
GAAGGAGTGAGCATGGAGATCCAGAAGCCGTTACCGCCATCACCGTCGCGACTCTCCCGCCGCCTGCTGCTCGGCGGCGCCGCCGGAGCACTCGGCACCGGGATCGCAGCCGGCCGGCTGAACCTGGCCGCTGCTGCTCCTCCGGTCACCGCGGACGGCATCACCATCAGCAAGATCACCGACATCACCGGACCGGACATCACCGGCCGATTCGGCTTGCACTGGGTCGATCTGGGCATCCCCGTACGCTGCCCGGACGGCCGCACACTGTACGTGTTCGGTGACAGTTTCGGCCCGGCCTGGGGAGAGAACTGGCGCTCACCGACGGCTGCCTGGTCTCGCACCCGTGGCCTGCCGTCGGGTGTACGACTGGACGCGGCGGTCGGCGGCGACTGGGCCAGCCAACTGATCGACTACCAGCACGGCGACGAGATCTCGACGATCATCCCGTCGGATCTGATCACCATCGGCGACACGATCTACCTGCAGGCCGTGGTGAACCAGGGCTTCGGCAACGTGATCTGGAGTGGGATCTGGACCTCGACCGACAACGGCGCGAGCTGGCAGGACTCCGGCGCGCGGTTCCCGGGCTCGGCGCACAACAAGATGTGGCAGCTGTTCACCTGGGCGCTCGGCTCCGACGGCTGGGTCTATGTCTACTCCGCGGAGTTCCTCCGGGAGAGCCCGATGATCTTGCATCGGGTACGACCCGAGCAGCTGACCGATCCGGATGCCTACCAACCGTGGGGGATCGCCGACGGCCGATGGCAGTGGGGTGCAGGCCCGGACCCGGTCACCGACGGGATCATCGGCGAGATGTCGCTGCGCCAGCTGGGAGATCGCTGGGTCTTCACCTGGTTCAATCCGGACGAGTACCGGATCGACGCGATGGTCCTTGATCATCCGAGTCAGGATCTGCGCCGGACCGAGTCGGTCACCCTGTTGCACGGCACCAGTTGGGACGCCGAGGACACCAACCATGTCGCCCAGCTCTACGGCAGCTACGTGATCCCCGGGTCCCGGCTGAACGACCTGCATCTCACCGTGAGTCAGTGGAACACCGGTGACAACAGCGTCTATCACGTCTCGCAGTATCGATTCCGTGGACTGGGGCGCCGGTTGTAGCCGCGCATCTGGTTGGCTCGGGGTGTGACGCCGCGACTTTCCTACCTGATCTGTGGCACGCCGCGGACCGGCAGCACCTACCTGTGCGGACTGCTGGCGTCGACCGGGGTTACCGGCCGACCGGAGTCGTACTTCCGGGTCGAGGGCGAGTTGGAGTTTGCCCAGCGGTGGGGAGTCGACCTCTCCGGCGGTGACGTCGACCGGCGGCAGTTCCTGGCTGCCGCCGTTGCTGCCGGGAGCACCCCGAACGGTGTCTTCGCTGCCCGGGTGATGTGGGGGAGCCTGGAGAACGTCGTCAGCAAGATCGACCCGGACCTGCCGGCCCATCCCAGAGATGATCTTGATCGGCTGCGGCGCGCCTTCGGCCCGGAGCTGAGGTTCGTCCAGCTCCGCCGACAGGATCGACTGGGCCAAGCCGTCTCCTGGGCGCGTGCGGAGCAAACGGCGTACTGGCAGCAGGGCAATGTCGCACAGGCCGAACCGCGCTTCGACGCCGACCAGATCGACGAACTGCTGCAGACGATCGAGGAGCACAACGCGGCCTGGCGACAGTGGTTCGCCGCCGCCGGTGTGCAGCCGTTGATGATCAGCTACGAGGACCTGATCGCGGATCCGGACGGCACGATCCGCGGCCTCCTTGATCAACTCGGCATCGATGCCGGGCCGGGCATCGTGATCACCGCGCCGGATCGCCGGCAGGCCGATGCGGTGAATGCCGAGTGGGTGCAGCGATATCGAGCTCTCGGTCGGCCCACCGGACGGCGGAATGATTGCCCCGGTCGCGGCTCGCGACGGTGAGTAGCCGCCCGATCAGAAGCTGCGGCGGATGGCCGCGGAGGCCAACGCGGTCAGCGCCGACCGACCGGCCTCGGTGATGTCCGCCTCGTCCAGTGCCGCCAGCGCCTGTTGTTGATCATGGTCGATCATCCGCTCCACCGCGTCCCGGGCGCCGGAGTCGACGATCACTCGCTGCAGCTCAGCGACACCGTCGGGATCGAGATCCTTGTTGCCCAGCTGGGTTTCCAGCAGCTTCCGGCCAGCCGGATCGGCGCCCGCCATAGCCTGCGCGACCAGCACCGTACGCTTCCCCTCGCGAAGATCATCTCCGCTCGGTTTGCCGGTCACGGCACTGTCGCCGAAGACCCCGAGCAGGTCGTCGCGGTACTGGAAGGCGCGACCGATCGGAGAGCCGAAGGCGGCGAGTTGATCTTGCAGCGCCGCGGCGGCATCGCCCAGGGCGGCACCGAACTGCAACGGCCGCCGAACCGTGTAGCGGGCGGACTTGTACTCCACCACCCGGCTGGCCTCGTCCAAGGCGCGCTGCAACCCCTGGCGGTAGTCGTCGGCCTGCTCGGGCAGGTAGCTGGCATGGTCCTGCGCCTGCGCGACCACGTCGAGGAACTGCCCTGCGGTCACCTCGGTCCGCATCACCTCCACGATCGGCAGGCCGCGATCCAGCACGGTCAACGGCAGCCCGGCCTCGTGCAACATCTGCATCGACCAGATCAGCAGCAGGTCGCCGAGCAGAATCGCCGCAGCCCGGCCGAAGATCATCGGATCGCCGATCCAGCCGAGATCGGTGTGCAATCGCTCGAACTGGCGGTGCGCGGCGGGCTTGCCGCGGCGCAGATCGGAGGAGTCCATCACGTCGTCGTGCACCAAGGCGCTGATGTGCAACAGATCGAGGCTGGCCGCTGCCTGGATCAGCGCCGGTTCGAGCTCACCCGGGTCACCCGCGCTGGCCACGTAACCCCAGTAGCAGAAGGCGGGCCGTAGCCGCTTGCCACCGCCGGCGAGTTCGGCAGCGATCCGGTGCACCGGTTCCAACTCGGTGCCGACCGGTTTCAGCACGCCGGCCTGTCGGCCGAGGAAGGCGGCGATGGCCGCGGAGATGCTGTCTGTGAAGGCGGAGCCGAGGGGAGTGCCAGGATCGGGTGGTGTCACGCCCTGAGCCTAGACGGGTGAGTTCGGGGCGGCGCCGTTAGGCTTGTCGGCTATGGCCGTGAACACCACCTCGTCGAGTCCGACCGGGGCTGCCCGTACGCCGCCGCGCAGCGGCACATCGGGGCTGCGTGCGCCCTCGATCGCTGACCTGCTGGCGCGTGCGGACCGGCCGCTGTTCTCGTTCGAGCTGTTCCCGCCGCGCAACGAGGAGGAGCAGCGGCGCGCCTGGTTCACGGTCCGCCGGCTGGAGTCGTTGGCTCCCGATTTCGTCTCCGTCACCTACGGCGCCAATGGCTCCACCCGGGACCGGACGATCAAGATCACCGAGCAGATCGCCGAGACCACCACGCTGCGGACGATGGCCCACCTGACCGCCGCCTCGCAGAGCAGAGCCCAACTGCGCAAGGTGATCGGCTCGTACGCAGCCGCCGGGATCCGGCACGTGCTCGCGATCCGGGGCGACATGCCCGGTGGTCCGACGGCGCCCTGGGAGCAGCATCCCGAGGGGCTGGCCAACGCCACCGAGTTGGTTGCGATGATCCGCGAGCTCGGCGACTTCTGCATCGGAGTCGGTGCCTTCCCCGACATCCATCCGCAGGAGCGGGATGCCGATCTCGATGCCCGGGTGCTGGCCGCGAAGGCGGCGGCCGGGGCGAACTTCGCGATCACCCAGTTGTTCTTCACCCCGAGCCGCTACTTCGAGCTGGTGGACCGGGTCCGCTCGCTGGGCTGCGACATCCCGATCATCCCGGGCATCCAGCCGGTCACCCGGATCAGCCAGATCCAGCGTTTCGCCGAGCTGTCCGGGGCCGAACTGCCGGCACCGGTGGTGGCACGGCTGGAGGCAGCCGGTGAGGAGCCGAAGGCGGTGCGCAAGGTCGGTGTGGAGATCGCCGGCGAGCTCGCCGCCGAGCTGCTCGCCGGCGGTGCTCCGGGCGTGCACCTCTACACGATGAACCGGTCGCTGGCTACCCGAGAGGTTTACGCCAGACTGCGCCGGGAGTTTGGTCGAGAGTGATCAACCGCTGGGTCGGCCGGGTCAGCGCGACGTAGAGCACCCGCTGGCCGCCCGGGGTCTCGGCAACAAGATCATCGGGGGAGACCACCAGCACGCCGTCGTACTCCAAACCCTTGGCCTGCAAGGCGGTCACCACGATCACCCGTCGCAGATCCTCGTCATCGAGCTCGGAGTTGATCTTGGTGTCGACACCGTTCAGAAGCGACGGCGGGCAGATCACGCCGACCGTACCTTCCACCACAGCCAACAGGTCGCGTACCGCCTGGACCGCATCCGGTCCAAGATCATCCGTGCCCCGACCGTCGCCGGCCACCCGCAGCTCCGGCTCCACGCCCACCGACCGCACCGCCTTCGGCAGATCCGCCTCGGGATAGGCCTGCAGGGCGACCTTGGCGGCCAGCTCGAAGACCTCGGCCGGGCTGCGGTAGTTCGTACTCATGTGGAATTCCCGGTGCGGCGCCTTGCCGACGACTTGCTGGATGGCGCGCTGCACCTCGTCCGGGTCCGGCCACGAGCTCTGCGCCGGGTCGCCGACGATGGTCCAACTGGCGTGCTGCCCTCGACGGCGCAACATCCGCCATTGCATCGGTGAGATGTCCTGGGCCTCGTCCAGCAGGATGTGGGCGTAGGTCTGGTACGGCTCGGCGAACGGATCGACCTCCCGCTGCACCGACAGCCGATCGGCCACGGTGACCAGCTCGGTGACCTCGGAGCCCTCGTCGTCGAGAAAGATGTTGGGCTCGGACTCGGTCTCCGGAATCGGCCCGATCCGGTCGATCAGCTCGTCCAGCAGGGCTCCGTCGGAGATGCTCGGGTCACCGTCACCGGAGAAGCTCCCGGCCAACAGTTGTTGATCATGCTCGGACAGGCTGCCGGCGGCCACCTGACGCAGCGTGTCGAGGTCGCCCAGCCGGGCCAGCGCCTGCTCGGCCGACAGATACGGCCACCAGGCGTTGCAGAACATCCGGAACGACGCCATCGAGTTGACCTGCTCGTCGAACTGGTCACGATCCAGTTCGATCTCGGCAGGCTTCAAGGCCCACAACGCGTTCAGCAGTGCGGACTCGGCGACGGCCCGGCCCTGATTGACCCGGTAGCGGGACAAGACATCGGACCGGATCCGGCTCAGCTGCTCGGCGCGCAGCACCAGCGGCTCGCCCTTGATGGTGATCGCCAGTAGCTCCGGCGCTCCCTTGGCCGGAAGGGCGGCGACCCGCTTGAGTACGCCGACCATGGCCAGCCGGCCCTTGATCGAGGACACCTCGGCGGAGTCGTTCCGCTCGCCGCTGATCTTGACCACGTCGGAGGCGACCGCACCGATCGGTCGCAGCGTGACCGATTCCTCACCCAACGACGGCAGCACCCGTTCGATGTAGTTCATGAACACCCGACTCGGACCGACCACCAGAACGCCGCCGGACTCGAATCGGCGACGGTTGGAGTAGAGCAGGTACGCGGCCCGGTGCAGGGCCACCACGGTCTTGCCGGTGCCCGGGCCGCCGGTGATCATCGTCACGCCCTGGTACGGCGCCCGGATCGCCTCGTCCTGTTCGGCCTGGATGGTGGCCACGATGTCCCGCATCTGCGGGCCACGGGCCCGGGTCAGGGCCGCCATCAGCGCACCCTCCCCGACCACCACCAACGTGTCGTCGGCGCGCTCGTCGTCCAGCAGATCGTCCTCGATCCCGATCACCCGCGGGCCACGGGAGCGCAGCACCCGGCGCCGGATCACGTTCATCGGACGGGTCGGGGTGGCCCGGTAGAACGGCTCGGCGGCCGGTGCCCGCCAGTCGATCACCAGCGGCTCGTAATCCTCGTCCCGGACCCCGATCCGGCCGATGTAGTGGATCTCGTGGTCGGCACGGTCGAGCCGGCCGAAGACCAGACCCTCGTGTTCGGCGTCCAGGGTGGCCAGCCGTTTGGCGGCCTGGAAGGCGAACACGTCGCGCTCGTAGAGCCCGGTGCCGTCCTCCTCACGGACATAGCTGCCGCGATCGGACTGGTAGAGCGACCGCCCCTCGGATGCGACCTGGCGGGCGGATCGGGTGGCCTCGTCCAAGCGGGCGTACACCTCGTCGACATGGGCCTGTTCGGTAGCGATCTCGGCCGCGATCACCTCGGGCGAGGTGGTGCCGCGGGTTCGGGGACGGCTGCCGTTGCTGTCCGGTCCCTGAGGATCGGAAGGTTGCTCAGTTGTTGCTGCGAAAACATTCGACGGCTGAGTCTCACCGGGAGTTGACAAGAAGGTTCCTTACTCCGTTGGTCGAACTCGATAGCTTACTCGGTGTATCGCGGCCGAGGAGCCGCAGATGCTGCGGTCGGGGCGTGCTGCCCGCAATGCGGCGCACGGCCCCACACGTCGGCCGTCGGATCGATCGCGGGATCGCGGCTAGAGGAGGATCCGGTAGCCCCTGAAGGTTCGGTCCGATCCCGGTGGCGGATCGGCCGGTCCGATGGCGGTGAAGCCGCAATGCTCGAGCACCCGCTGGGACGCGAGATTGTCAACAGCGGCCCGGGCTGCGATCGATCTGACGCCGCGTTGGCGTGCCTTCTCCAGCGCCGCCCGGACTCCGCGGGTGGCGATGCCTTTGCCCTGGCTGCCGGCGTCCACGCGGAAGCCGAGCGCGGTCATCGGGGGCTTGTCGATGTCGCTGATGTTCACCCGGCCGACGATCTGTCCGCTGGCTGCGACCAGGACGAAGAAGAGCGATTGGCCCGCATCATTCTCTGCCACCCGTTCGGCCAACCGGTCAGCGAAATGCGTGAAGTAGTCGTCGCCGCGGTCGCTGACCCGGCTGGCGAAGAACGCCCGATTGGTGCGTTCGAACTCCTCCAGGCGTTGACAGTGGGCGGTCGTCAGAAGCTCCAGCTGCGGTGCATCGTCCAGGGCCGTCACCTCCCGCAGTTTGGAGGTTGGGGGTTCGTACGGCAACCCCGTTTCGTCGGGATCGCCAGCAGACAGCGCATGGTCGGCTTCAGTGACGCGATCAGCGATCGCTCGCCGGGAGGCGGGTCCGGCTGATCACGTACGCGGTGGGCGTGGCGCCGCCGTAGCGCAGCAGACGCTCGCGGATGATCTTGACTCCGGGCGTCCTGGCAACAGCATCGACGAGCAGCCGCTTGTCTTCGGTGAGCAGGACGGCGCGTCCGCTTGGCTGCAGGGTGCGGGCGATCTCGCTGATCAGGGCCGGGTAGAGGCTGGCGTTGGCGTCGTGGCTGCCGACCTGCTTGCCGAACGGGAGGTTGGACAGCACCCGGTGGATGGTGCCGTCGGCGGCGGGAAACGGGATCGCGTCAGCGTCGGCGAGGGCGGCCGGGGTTGCACGATCACGGAGATTGGCGCGGGCCAGCTGCAGGGTCCGATGATCATGGTCGGTGCCGCTCAGTCGGATCGTCGCGTTGGCTTGTCGGGCCGCGATCAGCAAGGTGCCGGTGCCGCAGAAGGGGTCGTGCACGAGCTGGTCGGATTTGATCTTGGCGAGCCGGACCAGGATCGCCGCGAGCACGGGATTGGTCGACCAGGGCTGTCGGCGAAGCCGGCCGATCCGGTGACTGTAGTGCAGGTACCCGATCTCGGCGATCCACTGGCCGTTGCGGCACCTCAGGTTGATGTCCCAATCGGTCGGATCGTTGATCCAGCCGGTCTGCTCCCGGACGGCGGCAATCACGGTATTGCGGTGCCGGTCTCCCGGCAGCTGCACCCGGAACCGGACCGCTGCGCCGATCTCCGGGGAGCTGAGAACCCCTTGTTCCAAAGACATCTGAACAGCGGTGAGGTCGGGCACTGCGACCGCGACAGAGTCGAGCACGATGCCGACACTGCGGTAGCTGCTGATGGCACGCAGACTGTTGATCTTGCCTCGGAACCGGCACTGCACGGCGGCATCATCGGCGATGGTGATCAAGCTCGAGTCGGTGCCGCGAAGGTCGTCGGCCAGAAGATCGGCGGCGCCGGTCACGGTGGTCAGCAGCAGGTTGTCGGTGACGGTGCGATGGTGCTCATGACGGATGGCAGGCTGCTGTGCCTGCAGATCGATGTTGATGGCGGGGCTCCTGGGAACTCGTTTCGTGCAGAAGTCGAAACGGGCGCGCCGACGACCGCCACCGGTCGGCGGCGACCTTCGAGCGCGCTCAGGAACGAATCATCACGGTGCACTCTAGTTGAGTCCGGTCCCCGTTGACTCCGATCCCTTTGATTCCGGCCCAGCCTCGGGCAGGCCGAAGGCGGAGCGTGACAGCTGGCTGAGGCGACGGCGTTCAGACCTGTCAGCGGGGTTCGAGTGGGCGGTCGGGGGCGACCAGCCGCTGGCAGCCGTACGCCGCCAGGGCGCCGGAGAGCACTTGCATGGACGGTCCGGGTCCGCCGCGGGAGTAGGGGCCCGCGGTGAAGAGTCCGGTCAGTTCGCTGCTGATCGGTGGCCGATCCAGCCATCCACCGAAGCCGCGCCAGCCGACACCGGCGGCCGGGTCGGATCGGGGATCGGTGAAATCGTGGGTGATCACCACGCACCGCTCGCCGACCGGCCGGGTGTAGGTGATCTGCGGGCCACGTCCGGTGGTGTGCCGGATCGTTTCCGTCGGTTCGGCGGTTCCGGTGGTCGGCGCGTCGTCCCACCGCACCTCGATCGTCGGCGCCAGTGCGGCGGGCAGTCGATCCAGCCGGCGTCGTTCTGATCTTGCTGTGGTCCGGGGCAGCAGCCGGTGATAGAGCTGGTCCGCGTCGCAGGTGGCGATCACGGCATCCGCCTCCAGCCGGTCGTTGCCGGCGAGGACGGCGAGAGGGTCGGTCTCGATCCCGGTGGCACGGGTCTGCAGCCGGATCTCGACCTTGCGCAGGGCCAGGCGCTGTTGCAGGGAGTTGATCATGGTCGTTCCCGAGCCGGCCGTCCAACGACCGAAGGTTCGGTCCAGGTAGAGCTGGACCGCGCAGAACGCCGGCACCCGTTCGGGCACCGATCCGGCCGGGTAACCGAGATCGCGGATGATCATGGACAGCTGCCGATGATCGAGCCGATCGGCAAGATCGGCCAGCGATTGCCTGTGCAGCAGGGATTTCCGAGTGCTCCGAGGAAGTTGATCACGACTGGCCAGCTCGGCCTCCACGCCGAGCGGCCGCAGGGTTTGCCACACGTCACCGAGGCTGTCGACCAGATCCCGCCAGCGATCGGCGACCGGACGGCCGAACCGTTCGGCGATCGCGGCATCCTGATCACCCCGGCCGATCGGCAGGACGAACTCCGTACCGTCATCGAACACGTGCCGGCCGGCCGGTGCCGGGACCAGTTCATCGCCGCTGCGGGCGAATTCTGCCTCCAGCGACCGGCCGCTCTTGCGGAACAGATCTCGCCACGGTGCGGGAAAAGAGAAGCTCGGCGGCGCCGCGTCGACCGCGATGCCGTCAAGATCACGAGTCGCCCAGGAGCCGCCGAGCCGGTCCCGCTGTTCGAGCAGCACCACCCGGTGCCGGGCCTTGGCCAGCCGTGCGGCGGCTGCCATCCCGGCCAAGCCGCCTCCGATCACCACCAGCTCAGCCACAGCCGCAGACACTACGCCAGCTCATCGGGCGGGCGGCAGCGGCTCGGCGATAACGAGGTGGCGGACCGCTCCGACCGGTGGCAGCATCGCTACCGCAGCGACCAGACGAAGTCGCCTGCAACAGCTACCGGACGAAGGGAGGTGCCGCGATGTTCAGCACGACACATCACCGCGCTCCCGACTCGGGTTCCCTCTGATCACTACGATCATCGCGACCTCGATCGGAAGCGTCCAAGATCAGAAAGGACGCCATGGCGTCTCGCATTCGTACCATCACCGTCGACTGTGTTGATCATGAACGGCTGGGCCGGTTCTGGGCAGCGGCGGCCGATTACGTTGAGGATCCGGACAACCCCAACCAGCCCGGCGATCCGGAGTGGCTGCTGGTTCCGGCTGGCCGGATAGGTCCGGCGCTGTTGTTCATCCCGGTCCCCGAGCCGAAGAGCAGCAAGAACCGGCTGCATCTCGATCTGCAGCCGATCGATCGGACCCAGGATGAGGAGATCGACCGCTTGATCGGGCTGGGCGCGACCATGATCGACGACCGACGAGCGCTGGCCGAGGACGGTGGCTGGGCTGTGTTGGCCGATCCGGAAGGGCACGAGTTCTGTGTCGAGCCATCCGAGGCCGAACGCCGTGCTCGTGCCGAGATCCCTGCTCAGACGGGGAATTCGACCAGGAGTTGATCATGCAGTACCAGTCCGCGGCGGTGATCACACCGTCGCGGGCAGGTCCGCATTCAGTCGTACCGGCAGCGACTTCAGCCCGTAGACGATCGACAACTGCTGGAAATCCAGCTCTCCGGCATCGATCGCCAGGGCCATCTCCGGGAACCGCTTGGCCAGCGCCGGGAAGGCTGCCCGCAGTTCCATCCGGGCCAGTTCCGCGCCGACACATCGATGCAGGCCGTGGCCGAACGCGAAGTGCGATTGTCCGGGATTCCGATGCGGGTCGAACGCCTCCGGATGGTCCGCGTACATCGCCGGATCCCGGTCGGCGCCGCTGAGCGAGACCAGGATCGGATCGCCCGCCTTGATCTGCTTGCCGCCGAGCAGATGATCTTGCCTGGCGAATCGGGGGAACCCGATCTGCACCACCGTCAGGTAGCGCAGCATCTCCTCCACGATCGCGTCCACACTCTCCGGCTGGGTGGCCAGCATCCGCATCGCCTCGGGGTTGCGCAGCAGCACCAGCGCGCCCAGCGACAGCATGCTCACCGAGGTCTCGTAACCACCGGTGAAAACACCGTCGGCCAGCCCGGCGAGTTCGAGATCGGTGACGTCGTCGCGATTGTCCTTGATGATCTGACCGATCAGACCGTCGCCGGGATTCTCCCGTTGCTGCCGTACGGCCTCGATCAGGAAGGTCCGCGACTCGACCCCGGCATCCAGCGCGCCCATCCCGCCGCTGGTCACATCGAACCGGGCCGGTCCGAGCTCCAGGAAGGCCGCCCGATCTTCGACCGGCAGGCCGAGCAGATCGCAGATCACCGAGAACGGGATCGGGAAGGAGAAGTGCGGCACCAGATCGACCACCGGTCCCTTGGCCGCCACATCGTCGAGCTGTTGCTCGATGGTCGCGCTGATCTTGGGTTCCAGCCGCTGCAGCCGTCGCCGGGTGAACTCCGGTGTCAGGATCTTGCGAAGCCGGGTGTGGTCCGGAGGGTCGGTGAATCCGAGACCGCCGATGTTGTGCGCATCGGAGGTGTCGCGGTTACCGATGTACGGCCGGATGTCGTTGCTGTAACCGTCCCGGCTGCCCAGCACCTGCTTGGCCTCGTCGTACCCGGAAACCATCCAGATGCTCAGCCCGAAGAGCTTGCCGAGGCGGGTCACCGGCTCCTCGGCGCGGCGTTCGGCGAGCGCCGGAACCGGATCCACACCGTCGCGCAGGAAGGGCAGGTGGAACTGTTTCGGAACCGCTGCCAACTGGGACAGGTCCAGTTGGCCGCCGGTACGTGCCAACAGGCGTCGCCCGAGCCACCCACGGATCGTTGATCTGAGGCCCATCACCCATCCAAGTCTGTCAGGCCTGCCTCCCCTGGGCAGGTCACAGGCAGACCCTATCCGCCGCGCGCCGCGCGCTTGGTGAATTGGCACCCCGAAGAGTCGAAGAATCTGCTGGTCCGATGGTGCTGCGTTCTCCTAGGTTCGATCCATGACAGACATCACCCCTGAGGCGGGGCTCATCACGCCCGAGCTGGAGCCGCTGACCGAGGACTGGCAGCGTGCGCTGTGCATCGTCGCGCACCCTGATGATCTTGAGTTCGGGGTCTCTGCGGCGGTCGCCCGTTGGACCGGGCAGGGCAAGGAGATCGGCTACGTCATGATCACCAGTGGCGAGGCCGGCATCGATGGCACCCCGCCCGAGGAGTGCCGGCCGATCCGGGAGGCGGAGCAGATTGCCTCGGCCAAGGTGGTCGGCGTCGACCAGGTCGACTTCCTCGGGCAGCCGGACGGCGTGCTGGAGTACGGCATCACCCTGCGCAAGATCATCTGCGCATCCATCCGTCAGCATCGCCCCGAGATCGTGATCACCGGCAACTTCCACGACGTCTTCGGTCCGGACGCGCTCAACCAGGCCGATCACATCGCCGCCGGTCGGGCGGTCCTGGACGCGGTTCGTGATGCGGGCAATCGCTGGGTCTTCCATGATCAGGTCGAGTCCGGGCTGGAACCGTGGGGCGGCGTGCGTCAGGTCTGGGAGGCCAACTCACCCGACTCTGGTCACGGTGTCGACATCAGCGACACGTTCCGGGCCGGTGTGCGGGCGCTGCAGGCCCATGCCGCGTACCTGGCCGGGTTGAGCTACGAGATCGATCCGGAGGAGTTCCTGGAGGGTTGGGCCCGACAGCTCGGGACTCGTCTCGGCACCCGGTTCGCCGCCGCCGTACAGGTCTATCGGTTCTCCTGACCCCGGCGTCTGTCACCCCGCCGACCGGATGTCTTCCCACTGTCAGTGCGGGCGAGTACCGTTCCGTTTGTCGAATGGTTGTTCGATAACGACACTTGGGGAAGGGTCTGGATCGAGCGGCATCGACACCTGTGACGTTCGCGGCGTCACGGATCCGGGCCGCTCCGGCCGGACGGATCTCGACCCCCGTTCCGGTCGGAGCTCCCGGCAGCGGGCGCGTCCATGAGACCGCGACCGGCGGGTGCTGTGCGGGATGGGGGAGAAGGTTGACACACTTGGGCCACACCAACAGGCGCGTTTCGGATGTGCCTGTGCAGGCAGGTGCCGACACAGCACAGGAGGATCACGATGGCCGAGGCCCGGCGCAACCGGTCCCGATCGGTGGCGGGTGCGTTGTTGGACGATCTGCTCTCCGCCCAACTGCGGGACTGGCAGCAGCGCCGCGGGCTCGAGGACTACAGCGTCACCGATCTCGGCGGCGGCACCGGGACGTTCGCGATCAGGCTGGCCGAGGCCGGCCACCGGGTGACCGTGATCGATCCGAGCCTGGACGCGCTGGCCTCGCTGCAGCGCCGGATCGCCGAGCGTCAACTGGGCGACCGGTTGCGGGGTGTCCAGGGCGACGCGTCCGAGATGCTGTCCCTGATCGGATCGGCGTCGACCGACGTGATGGTCTGCCACCGGACACTCGAGGTCGTCGACGATCCGCGGACGGCGCTGGCGGCTATGGCCGAGGCGGTTCGGCCCGAGGGTGTGCTCAGTCTGGTGGTGCCGCAGCGTCGGGCAGCGGTGTTGTCGCAAGCCTTGCAGGGACACATCTCGACCGCCCTGCAGATCCTCGACGATCCGGCCCGGTTCGACCTGGAGGATGTGATCGAGCTGGTGCAGCAGGCCGGCTTCCGGATCAGCGACATCACCGGCATCGGGACCCTGTCCACGCACGTGCCGCAGGCGGCGATCGAGGCCGAGCCGGGCCTGGTCGATCAGCTGTACGAGCTCGAGTCGAGGATCAACCAGGACGTCGCCTTCCGGGCGATCGCGCCCTGGGTGCACATCTTCGCCGTGCGCTGACGCCGATCGGGGCGGGGGTCACCCCGTGACCGTGATCATGCACGTCGACATGGACGCGTTCTTCGCCTCGGTTGCGCTGCGACACAAGCCAGAATTGTGGGATGTTCCGGTGATCGTCGGCGGTGCCCACCGCAGCGTCGTACTGGCGGCCAACTATCCGGCCCGCCGGCTCGGCCTCAGTTCCGGGATGCCGGCCATGCGAGCGCGCCGGCTGGTCCCGGGTTTGGTCACCGTGCCGCCGGACTACGACGCCTTCAAAACGGTCTCGGCCGGGGTGTTCGCGATCTTCGACAGCATCACCTCGCGGGTCGAGCGCGGCTCGATCGAGGAGGCATTCCTCGACATCACCGGCGCGACCCGCCGTCTCGGGTCGCCGGTCCAGATCGGTGAGCAGATCCGCGCCACGGTGGCCGACGAGCAACGGATCACCTGCTCGGTCGGGATCGGTCCGACCCGGTTCGTGGCCAAGGTCGCCTCCCGGCAGGCCAAGCCGGACGGACTGGTCGAGGTCACGCCGGACCGGGTGGCGGACTTCCTGCATCCCCTGCAGGTGGAGGAGCTGTGGGGGATCGGCCGGTCGACCGCGGAGACCCTCAACCGACTCGGCATCTTCACCGTCGCCGACCTGGCGATGATGCCCCGGTCGGTGCTGCAACACACGTTCGGCCCGCGGTACGGCGCGATGCTGGCGGATCTGGCCTGGGGTCGGGACGGCCGACGGGTCACCCTCGGTGCCCGAGAACACAGCACCGGTGCGCAGGAGACCTTTGCGGTGGACACCGCCGACCCGCAGATCATCGAACGGGAGCTGCTGCGGATGTCGGCCCGGGTCGCCCACCGGCTGCGCGGAGCCGGGAAGCTGGCCCGCACGGTCAGCATCTCGATCCGGTATTCCGATTTCTCCACCGTGACCCGGTCGGCCATGCTGCCGACCCCGTCGGACGTCACCGGCGAGTTGCACGCGGTCGCGGTCCGGTTGTTCGGCCGGCTGGCCGGGCGCGGCAAACGGATCCGTCGGGTCGGTGTACGGGGTGAAGGCATGGTGCCGGCCCGCAACACCTACCGACAGCCGCTGCTCACCGATCCGGAGCGCGGTTGGCGCGAGGTCGAGCAGGTGATGGATGCGGCCGATGCGAAGTTCGGCCCGAAGTCGGTGCAGCGGCTGGCGCTGGTTCGTCGACCGGTCGGAACGGCCGACGGGCTGGGTGCCGATGCCGGAGGTGCGCGGGATCGAGCCGAGCGCTTCGAGGACGGCGGGCGATTCCGGGAGAGCCGCCCGCTCCCGGATCGGGGCGCAGCAGGAGACTCCGGTCCGCCCCGGGGTCGCCTCTCGCCACCGGGAAACCGCCCGCGGGAGGACCGCAGGGCCCGCGATGACCACCGGTACCGGCAGGGTCCGCGTGCCCCCGGCGGGACGGGTGTCCGAGATGCGAGCTGAGACGCCTTGCCACCGTGTCGGACCTGAACGTAGGGTCTGGCCTACAGCGCGCAGGAGCGCAGGTCTGCCCAATCGGCATCCCGGTGTCAGGGGAATGATCAGGGGGATTCCAGGTTCAGGTTTCCCGAAACCCCCTTGACGCCTAGACTGATTGGCATCCACGTTCCCTGCGTGGAAGAGGCGGACACACAAACAGTGGGAGGTGGCCCATGGCCCTCTCAGATGAAGAAGAGCGACTTCTCCATCAGATGGAGGCGGCGCTGGCGGCCGAGGACCCGAAGCTGTCACATGCGCTCAGTGGTAAGGGCAGTCGTCGCGTCCATCGCAGACGCGCCGCGATCGCCGGAATGGGCTTCTTTGCCGGTCTGGCACTGCTGATCATCGGCATGTCCACCAACATCTTCTTCAGTGTGCTGGGCTTCGTCGTCATGCTCGCCGCCGCCGTTACTGCCATCTACTCCTGGCAGCACGTCAATGACGCACCGTCCGACAGTGGCCGCGGAGATCGGCCCAAGACGCCGCAGTCGGCACCCAACGCGCAGGGCTTCATGGACAAGATGGAGGAGCGCTGGCGCAAGCGCCGCGACGAGTCCGGCTTCTGAATCTCACCGCGTCGACACAACGCGAAAGGTGCTGCCCCGTTCGAGTTGAGTTTCGAGCGGGGCAGTGGTCTGTCCGGCTCCGCGCGAAGCAACGCCTGCAACGGGCGCGGAGCCAACAGCCCCGAGGCTGATCATGGCCGGCATCAACGGCTCCTGCCGATTTCCGGACGCCGGACCGGAGTTGCGAGCTGCTGCAAGCTGTAGCCGTCCCGGTGCTCGCCGCACCCGCGCTCTTTCGACCTGAGGTCGCTTTCTTGAGGTACGCGGAGGCGCGTTTTGGAGACCGCCGGTCGGGGGTCGAGACCCGCGACGGGACGGCCGGTTCAGATGCTGCGGCGACGGAAGACCGAGCGGGGCAGCACCGTGATCACCGCGCGTGATCGCCGAGAACGATCCTCCAGCAGTCCGTGCCGAATGGATCGGACCAGCGCCGCCGAGGTGGCGGCTGCCGCGGCATCACTGAAGGCACGCGCATAGCGTTCCCGCTCGACGAGCAACGCCAGCTCCTGCAACGCTGCCTGGGTCGAGCCGCTGGTGTGCCGACCAACCTGTTCGGCGATGTTCCGCGGTGACTCCTGCGGCCAGGCTCGGCGCAGATCCCGTACGGTGTCGCGGACCTCGGCCCAGGCGGCCTCGATCCGGTCGGCGGGGTCGGCGAACGCGTCCCCGAGCCGGGCCCGGCGTCGGCTGATCCGGATCGCAGCCGGGCTGGCGAGCAAAGCCAGCAGGACCAACCCGCCGATGCCGAAGCCGAGCACGCCTCGCCACGGGAAGGTCGGTTCGGTGGTGGTGGTTCCGCTGTTCGCCGGAGTCGACGGCTGCTGACCCTGGTTGCCCGGTTGGGCCTGAGTGGTCGGCACCTGGCTTTCCGGGACCGGCGCCGACTGCTCACTCGCCGGGTCCACCTGCTCGACCGACCAGGACGGAGCCGAACCGGTGACCGAGGAGGGCGTGGGTTCGTAGCGGACCCAGCCGTAGCCGCTGAAATAGAGCTCCGGCCAGGCGTGGGAGTCGCGGGCAGTCACCGTCCAGACATCACCGTTGCGGGTGCCCGGCAGGAAGCCGACCGCGACTCGGCTCGGGATGCCGACGATCCGGGCCATGATCGCCATCGATGCGGCGAACTGCTCGCAGTAGCCGTGCTTGTCCCTGAACAGGAAATTCTCCAGCGCCTGATAGCCGCTGCCCGGTCGAGGATCGGTGCTGTAGGTGAAGTTGTCGCTGCTGCGCAGGAAGCTCTGGATCGCAGCCGCCTTCTCCGCCGGGCCGCCGGCATCGGCGGTGATGCGTTCGGCAAGCCGCCGGATGTTGTCGGGCAGGTTGTCCGGAACGGCCGTTGTCACGTTGGAGTCCGGCGGATCTCCGGAGACGATGCCGGACAGTGTGTCCGGGTCGGGATTCACGTCCCGGCTGGTCACCGTGTAGGTCAGGTTCTGAGTGGCCCGGGTCCGGTCCCGGTCGCGATCGGAGGCGATCACCACCAGTGAATTCGGGTCGTAGCCCCACTGCCCGGAGGCCTGGAACGTGCGGGGCGCAAACGGCAGCGGCAGGTACTCACTGGCAAGGTTCTTGACCTGGATCGTGGTCTTGCGATCCTTGCCGGTGGGTTCGGTCAGTCCCGGTGGCTGGGGGAGTCGGTTGCCCTGATCGATGGTGGTCTGAGTGTTCTGCCAACCGGCTTCACTGAATGCCGGCAGTGACGCCATCCTCAGATACTGCCCGCTGGTCTTGTTGGTCCGGTACGTGAGCACCACCCGGTTGGCCGGCAGGGTCAGGTTCCGCTTCAGGTCGAGTGTCGGATCGGAGAGCCGCAGCGGGCCGTTGCCGCCGGCGCCGCCTTCGCCGAAGCCCCAACCGCTCAACGCCAGCGTCGGCAGCGCCGCACCGGCCACGATCGACAACGCCAGGGCCGGCGCGGCAATGTAGGTGGCGGCGCGCCAGACCACCGCCCGGGCCTGTTCGGGTACGGAGCCGCCGGCGCTGTCCCGGCTCAGACCGCGGGCCCAGCCGGCATTGGTGTTCATCCCTTCGGCGATCAGGATCGCGATGTAACCGACGCCGATGCAGAGGAACGCCCGTACCCCGGTGTCGGTGCCCAGTCCGATCGCCGGTACCAGGAAGGCGGTCAGTGGCGGCGCGAGCCCGAGCGCCGGCTTGTCCAGGGTGATCACCAGCAGGTCGGTGATGACGGCGATCAGGCCGAGCGAACCGACGAAGAGCAGGTTGATGCCGGCGTTGGGCGACATCGGCGCGGACTCGGTTCGCATGTGCTCGGTGGCGCTGCTCAGCAGGGCGATGAGCCGTTGGCCGAACCGCAGTTCGGCAACCTCTGCCGATTGGGCGGACAGCACGTAGAGGTAGCCGGTGATCGCCAACAATTGGGCGACCAGGGCGCCGATCGAACCCAGCGGAGTCCGGCGGACCGCCAGCCCGACCAGGCCGATGATGATGATCAACAGCCAACTGACGCCGAGGAACGAGGGCTCCTGGGTCAATGGCGACAGCGTGAAGCTGGCCAGCATCAGCGATACGGCGATGGCGATCGCGTACCGGTCCGACGAGCGCATCAGGAGGCCTCACCCGACAGCGCGGCATCACCGGAAGGCGCCGGGACCGAGGGGCGGACGATCTTCGACCCGTCGAGTTGGGCCCAGGCATCGGCCACCGACATGCCGCGGCTGACCACCACCACCCGCCAGCCCTCACCGGCCAACAGGTCTGCGGTCGCATTCAATTCCGCGATCCGCCGCGGATCCGGTTGCGTCTGCGGATCGTCCGCGTCGCCGTGCACAGCCCGGTCGAACGAGTCGACATCCAGCAGCATCGCCAGTCCCTGGGTGTGCTGCCCGCGGGCCCGCAACAGCGCATGAGCATCGTCGGCCGACAGTCGTCCCAGGATCGCGACCAGCAGTTCGCCGCTGTGATCGGTGGCTACCGCCTGCAGCGCATACCGCAGGCTGTAGGAGCGGCGAGGTCGTAGGTCGGTGAGCCGGGAGATCAGCAGATCCCCGGCGACCGTTCGGTTCAGACCGCTGACCGTGCCGAGGTCCATCGTCCCGTCGGCCTCGAACACCTCGAGCCGGTAGCCGTCGTCGATGAATCGCAGTCCGGCCGAGGCTGCCGCCGAAACGGCCCACTCCAGCGAGTTGTGGATGCCCTGCCCGGCGTGCGCGCCTGCTCGGGAGTCCAGGATGATTCGGGCCGCCGGATCCCAGGCCTGCTCCTCCCGGCGGACCATCAGGTCGCCCCTGCGGGCGGTCGAGCGCCAATGCACCCGTCGTACGTCATCGCCGTGCCGGTACTCGCGGATCAACACATCGTCGGCGCCGATGATGCCGATCCGGTGCGGCTGGGACTCACCCGAACTCCCGGCGCCGCCGGTCGCGGCGATCGGTGACAGCGGCACGATCTGCGGCGTGACCAGGACCTCGGACGTCGCGACGAACTGCTGATCATGTCGGACCAGGCCGAACGGATCCTGGGTGTGCACCATCAGCGGTCCACAGGTCCACCGACCGCGGACCCGTCCGAGCAACGGAAACTCGACCTCGCGCCGCCAGGTCACCCCGGCCCGATCGATGGTGAAGCGTGGACGTTCGCCGAGCTCGGGCGGGATCTGGTCCTCCAGCATCACCATCCCGATCGGCAGCCGGCTCTCCAGCGAGAGATTGATCCGGCCCACCATCGGGGTACCGAGCTGTACTCGGGCGGGCACGATCGAGCGTTGCGAACTCAGCCGCAACCTGGAAAGTCCGAGCAGGATCAGCGCGACCAGCGGCAACGCCAACAACAGCAGGCCGATCCTCATCACGTCCCGTTGTC
>DATCVL010000084.1:0-8409 GCA_036566865.1 Microlunatus sp. | reverse complement strand
CCGGGGGAGATCGGCTGGCGGACCGAGTCGCTGACCGTCTTCATCGGATGGTGGCTCATCGGCCCGAGGTCAGGCCCGGTACGGGCCGTGATCATGCAGTCCGGCACGGCGCAGTTGACGCCGCGGTCCGGCAATTACAGGAAGCAGTCTTCGGATGAGCCGGCCGCCGGAACGCGGTCGTCCAGCGTCCGACAACGGGAGGAAATGATCATGAAGCGAAGTGCGCTGGTCGTGGCGTTGCTCGCCATACTGGGGCTGATCGCCGGCTGCTCCGGCGGTGGCTCATCAGGGTCCGGATCGAACGGATCATCGACGTCGCTGACGATTGCCAACGTCGCCGGCACAACGTGGACTTGTGGCTTCAACCCGTTCAACCCGTCGGTCAGCGGGCTGAGCATCGGGTTCGTGTACGAGCCGCTGGTCTTCGTCAATACCTTGCAGAACTCGAAAGAGACTCCGATGATCGCCGAGTCATCGAAGTGGAGCTCGGACAAGAAGACCCTGACCTTCACCATCCGGAAGGGCATGAAGTGGAGTGACGGCAAGCCGCTGACGGCGGACGACGTCGCCTTCACGTTCAACCTGCTGAAGGAGAACAAGGGCCTGGATCTGAATGCCCTGTGGTCCTCCGGCCTGAAGTCGGTGCAGGCCAGCGGCGACACCGTGACGATGGAGTTCTCCACCCCGTCGCAGCCGTACTTCTACTACATCGCCGGCCAGACACCGATCATTCCTCAGCACATCTGGAGCACCGGCGAGCCGGCCAAGGATCCGGTCCAGTTCACCGATGCGAAGCCGATCGGCAGCGGACCGTACACCGTCTCCGACTGCAAGCCGCAGAACGTTCGCTACCAGGCCAACACGAACTTCTGGCAGCAGGGCAAGCCGGCGGTCAAGACGATCAACTACCCGGCCTACACCGACAACAGCCCGGCCAATCTCGACCTGGCGACCGGCAAGGCGCAGTGGGGCGGTCAGTACATCCCGAACGTCGACCGGTACTACGTCGACCGGGACAAGGCGAACAACCACTACTGGTACCCGCCGGTGGCCAACGTCCAGATCTTCCTGAACCTGAAGCAGGGACCGACCGCGAACAAGGCGGTTCGGCAGGCACTGGCCTATGCGATCGACAAGGAGAAGGTCTCCAAGATCGGCGTCGGTGGACAGCTGCCGTCCTCCAACCAGGCCGGTGTCGTGCTGCCGACCTTCAAGGACTGGTACAACCAGTCCGCGGCCGACAAGTACGGCTACAAGCAGGATCCGACCAAGGTCAAGGAGCTGCTGTCCGATGCCGGCTACTCGAGCTCCAAGCCGCTCAAGCTGACCATCATCAGCGTGTCCGGCTACACCGACTGGGAGGCCGAGCTGCAGGAGATCAAGACCCAGCTGCAGCCGCTTGGAATCACTCTGGACGTGCAGAACATCGCCGGCCAGACGTACAACAACAAGCTGTACAAGGGTGACTTCCAGCTGGCCTACGGCTCGCAGACCGGTGGTCCGGCGCCGTACTACGAGCTCCGGCAGAACCTGTACAGCGGCAACACCGCGCCGATCGGGGAGAACGCATCCAGTAACTACTCCCGCTACTCGGACAAGAAGACCGACGCGCTGTTCAATCAGTACCCGGCGGCCGACGAGAAGCAGCAGCACGAGATCGTCAACCAGTTGCAAGAGGTGATGCTGGCCGACGTGCCGACGATTCCGGTGCTGGAGAGCGTGAGCTGGTTCCAGTACAACACCGAGGACTTCACCGGCTGGCCGACTGAGCAGGATCCGTACGCGCTGCCGGCGCCGTACGCGGTTCCCGACGTCGAGCAGGTGCTGCTGCACCTGAAGCCCAAGGGATAAGGGCAGGGAGAAGATGATCACCACGTACGGCATCGGGAGCGGCTGATGCGGTTCATTCTGCGCAGGCTGGGGTTCTTCCTGATCACCCTGTGGGTGGCGTTGACGCTGAACTTCTTCATCCCGCGGCTGATGCCGGGGAACCCCGCCGAGGCGATGATGGCGCGGTACAAGGGGCGGATCAATCCGGACGCGTTGAAGGCGCTCGAGGTCGCGTTCGGACTGGACACCCAGAAACCACTCCTGGTGCAGTACGTGGATTACCTGGGCAACACACTGACCGGCCACTTCGGGGTGTCGTTGACCTTCTTCCCGCAGCCGGTCAGTGAGGTGGTTGCGCAGGCACTTCCCTGGACCCTGGGACTGGTCGGTGTCACCACCGCGATCGCCTTCCTGCTCGGCACCGGGATCGGCATCATCAGTGGCTGGCGGCGCAACGGAGTGATGGACAGCGTGCTGCCGCCGGTCTTCGTGATCACGTCGGCACTGCCGTACTTCTGGGTCGGGCTGATCCTGATCATGGTGTTCTCACTCGGCACCAACGGAGCGCTGCCGAGTGACGGTGGCTACGACCAGACCCTGGATCCAGGCTGGAACGCCGAATTCATCATCGACGTGATCAAACACGCGATCCTGCCGGCGATGACGATCTTGATCATCTCCATCGGCGGCTGGATCCTGACCATGCGCAACAACGTGGTCACCACCGTGGCCGAGGACTACATCCGGATGGCACGCGCCAAGGGCATCGCGGATCGCAAGATCATGCTCAACTATGCAGCCCGCAACGCGGTGCTGCCCAACCTGGCAGGATTCGCGATCTCGCTGGGATTCGTCGTCAGCGGCGCGATCCTGGTCGAATTCACCTTCAACTATCCAGGGGTCGGCTACATGCTGCTGAGTGCTGTCAGCAACCAGGACTATCCGCTGATGCAGGCGCTGTTCGTGTTGATCACGGTGACCGTGCTGGTGGCGGTGTTGATCAGTGACTTCCTCACCGCCTGGCTCGATCCCCGTGTCCGGTCCGCGAGCTGAGGGAGGGATGTCATGAGCGCTGTCACCGCGACCGGTGCCGACACCGCGGCCGAGGTGCCGGTCACCCGGGTCCGTACCGGTGCCGGCATCCTGCGAGCGATCGTCGGCAACCGCAAGGCACTGGTGGGTGCGATCATGCTGGCGATCTTCGTGATCGCCGCGATCGTGCCGCAGCTGTTCACCACGATCGACAATCCCGACCAGCGGTTCGAGCAGATGCTGCCGCCCGAAGCGGGACACCTGCTGGGTACCAACGCCTTCGGCCAGGACATCTGGACCCAACTGGTCTACGGCACTCGGCAGTCCCTGTTCGTCTCGGTGGCGGTCGGTGTGCTGGCCAGCGTGGTGTCGATCATCGTCGGTGTGTCCGCCGCCTATCTGGGCGGACTGGGCGAGGATCTGCTGTCCCTGCTGACCGATGTGTTCCTGGTGATCCCTGCGCTCCCGTTGATCATCGTGATCGCCGCGTACGCGGGCGGGGGCAAGATGGCCGTGATGATCGGCGTGCTGGTGATCACCGGCTGGTCCTACGGTGCGCGGCAGCTGCGAGCCCAGGCGATGTCCTTGCGGAACAGGGATTTCCTGGAGTCGGCGCGGGTTCGCGGCGAGCGGTCCTCGTACGTGATCGTCTTCGAGATGTTGCCCACCATGGTGTCGTTGATCGCCGCGAACTTCCTCGGCATTGCGCTCTACGCGCTGCTGACCGAGGCCGGGCTGCAGTTCATCGGGTTGGGCAATTCCTCGGCGATCAGCTGGGGGACGATGCTGCACTGGGCGCAGACCAATGAGGCCCTGCAAACCGGCCAGCAGTGGTGGGTGATCGCACCGGGTCTGGCGATCGGTCTCCTGGGCGCCTCCTTCGCGCTGCTCAACTACGCCTTCGACGAGATCAGTAACCCCGCGCTCCGACCGGTGCGGCGGAGGAAGGGACGCAAGTGAGCAATCTGCTGCAAGTGACCGATCTCTCGGTCACCTACGACACCTCGTCCGGACCGGTGACCGCAGTCGATCATGTCGATCTTGATGTTCAGGCCGGCGAGTTCGTCGGCATCGTCGGGGAGTCCGGCTGCGGCAAGTCGACGTTGCTGTTCGCGATCGCGCAGTTGCTGACCTCACCGGCCGCGATCGCCGGCGGTGAGGTGATCTTCCGCGGCCGGAACATGGTCGCGATGAACGCCAGCGAGCTGGCCCCGATCCGCTGGCGGAACATGTCGGTGGTGATGCAGAGCGCGATGAATGCGCTCAATCCGGTGAAGCGGATCCGGGCCCAGTACGCGGATGCGATGAAGGCCCACGGCATCAGGTCGAAGGCTGAGATCCGGCAGCGATCGGAGGAGGCGCTGGACCTGGTCGGCATCGACCGCACCCACCTGAACAGCTATCCGCACCAACTGTCCGGCGGGATGCGGCAGCGGGCCATGATCGCGATGGCCCTGCTCTTCACCCCCGAGTTGGTGATCATGGACGAGCCGACCTCCGCACTCGATGTGGTGGCGCAGCGCTCGCTGATGCTGCAGATCAAGGAACTCCAACAGCAGTTGGGATTCGCGGTGATCTTCGTGACCCACGACATGAGCCTGGTCAGTCACTTCTCCGATCGGCTGATGGTGATGTACGCCGGTCAGGAGATGGAGTACGGTCCGACCCGCCAGGTCTTCGACTCGCCGGCCCATCCGTACAGCCAGGGATTGTTGGATGCCTTCCCACAGATCAAGGGGCCGCGAATCCCGTTGCAGGGCATCCCCGGCGCTCCACCGAATCTGGCCTCGATGCCACCCGGCTGTCGCTTCGAGCCGCGTTGCCCGGCCCGGTTCGACGACTGTGCGGTGATCGAACCGGAGCTGTACGACGTCGCCGGCGTACAGGCGCGGTGCCTGCTGCATGATCCGGCTCACCGGGACAACTCCGGCTTGGGGGTGGCCCGATGACCGCGCCGCTGCTGGAGGCCCGCGAGCTGACCAGGACCTTCAAGGTCGGCGGATTGCGCAGCCGCAAGCAACTGCATGCGGTGGACGAGGCCAACTTCGTGATCAAGCCGGGCGAGATCGTCGCGCTGGTCGGGGAGAGCGGCAGCGGCAAGAGCACCATCGCCAGGCTGCTGGCCCAGGTCTACGCGCCGAGCAGTGGCGAGATCCTGTTCAACGGCACGTCCTTGTCCGGGCTGCGGACGCGCCAGGATGTGCTCGCCTACCGTGCCGCGGTGCCGATGGTGTTCCAGGATCCCTTCAGCTCGTTGAATCCCGCCTACTCGGTGGCGCACGGAATCCTCCGTGGGCTGAAGCTTCACCGCCCCGATGTGGCCGCCGATGACCGGCAGGCGGAGGCGGAGCGGGTGCTGGCCGCGGTCGGTCTGTCGCCGGCCTCGCAGGTGGTCGGCCGCTATCCGTACGAGTTGTCCGGCGGGCAGCGGCAACGGATCGGTTTCGCCCAGGCGCTGGCCTACCGGCCGCAGGTGATCCTGGCCGACGAACCGGTGTCGATGCTGGACATCTCGATCCGGATCGGGCTGCTCAACGTGATGGCCGCACTACGGGACGAGCAGGGTGTCTCACTGCTGTACATCACCCACGACATTGCCAGCGCTCGCTATGTGGCCGATCGAATGATGGTGATGTACGCCGGCCGGATCGTCGAGTCAGGACCGGTCGAGGACGTCCTCGGTTCGGCGCGGCACCCCTACACCCAGCTGCTGGTGGCCGCCGTTCCCGATCCGCGGGCCGAGCTCACGGTGACCGCGGAGATGGCCAAGGGCGAACCGCCGAAGGTGATCGATCCGGTGCCCGGTTGCCGCTTCGCCGACCGGTGTCCGCTGGCGCGCGACGTCTGCCGGACGACCACGCCGCCCCTGCTGGAGTTGCAGCCGGGGATCGAGGTGGCCTGCCATGTCGCCGCCGAGGAGGCCGGCCGCGGCGCAGAGTCGATGAACGCGACCGACCGAGTCGTCAGCGTCAAGAAGCGCTAGCAGGCCTGCCGACGTCGGCGGACGAGTCGAGAAAGCGGGCCCAGTTCAGGTCGGCGGCGACGAGGTCGGCTACTTCGCCGGCGGTGGTGTCGCTGTACTGGGCAGTGAGGCAGATCGGACCGTCGTAGTCGATCAGCTGCAGCCGGTTGATGATCTTGGGCCAGTCGGCCAGGCCTTGATCGCCGGCACCGAACCAGGTCCGGAAGCGGGCCGGCGTGCCGTCGTCGACGCGTCGATAGACAGCGTTCTTCAGGTTGACCAGGCCGAGTCGATCACCGCACTGTTCCAGGGTGTAGGCGGGATCCTCGCCGGCCAGCGCGTCATGCCCGGCATCCCAGACCAGGCAGAACTCCGTCGGCAGTCCGCGGATCAGCTCGTACACACCGAGGACGGTGCTGACGAACGCTCCGTGATGCGGCTGGATGCCGATCCTGACCCCGGTGCGTTCACACTCGGGTGCCAGCCGCTCGAGGTCCTGGCGCAGCCGTCGGACCGACGCGCGGTAACCGTCGCTCTGGATCGGGGCCATGATCCTGATCATCGGCACCCCGGCTGCGGCGCAGGCCGAGAGCACCGACGGGGTCGGCTCGGAGGCGACGCTGACCACGTCGATTCCCAAGCTGTGCAGGGTTTCCACGAAGCCAGGCAGCTCGGCCGGGGCCCGTTCCGGCGTGACGAAAGCACCGTCGCGAACCGGTAGCTCGATCGCAGTGAAGCCCAGTCGTCGGACCAGCTCGGCCAACGGCTCTGCGGCCAGTTCCGCCCACGGTTTGCTGAAGACGGCCCAGGTCCGGGCTGGTGCGGTCATCTCGTCCTTCCGATCGGTGATCACCGGGCGGTGCTCCGGATCCGTTGCTCGTCCACGTCGATGCCCAGACCGGGGCCGGTCGGCACCTGCGCCACCGCATCGCGAATGTTCAGTCCGTCGACGAACAGGTCGTCCAGCAGCTCGGGCCCGTTGAGCTCGGCCGGCAGCGCGAGATCCAAGGCACTGAAGAGATGCAGCGCCGCTGCGAAGCCGACGCCGCAGTCGGTCAGCCCGCTGGCCAGCAGCTCGATGCCGTGGGCCTGGGCCACCGCCGCGGTGCGTTGGGCCTGCCGCAGGCCCCCGGACTTGCAGATCTTGATCACCGCCAGGTCAGCCGCACCGAGCACGGCGGTCCGGGCCAGGTCGGCCGCGCTGAAGCTGCCCTCGTCGATGGCCAGCGGCAGATCAAGATCGGCTCGAAGCCGTTGCATGCCGGCCCAATCGGTGCTCGGAACGGGTTGCTCGATGCAGAACAGTCCCGGCAGGTCCCGCAGCCCGGCGAGAAGCTGATGCAACGCCGCCGGCCGGTAGGACTGGTTCGCGTCCAGCCAGATCGGTTTGCCGTCGGCGGCATCCACGGCGGCCCGGACCGCGGCCAGGTCGGCGGCCACCCGGCCGGAGATCTTGATCTTGTACGCGTGGTAGGCGGCGCTCTCCCGAACGCGCTCGGCCACCTGGCCCGGTTCGTCGATGCCGATCGCACTGCACAGCGGGATCTCGTCCAACCAACGACCACCGAGGAGCTGATGAACGGGCAGCCCGGCCGCCCGGCCGGCGGCATCGTGCAGGGCGAGGTCGAGCGCTGCCCGGGCGAACGGGAAGCCGTTCGACACCGACGGGCTGAGAGCGCTGGCCGCACGCCGGTGGAACTGCTCGACCGCGAAGGGGGAGAGCCCGATCAGCAACGGTGCGAGATGCTTCTCGATCACCGCCATGATCGTTTCTGCGGTTTCGTAGCTCCAGCTGGGCAGTGCTCGTTGCTCGCCCCAACCCACCACGCCGTCGGTGGTGGTGATCTTGACGAAGATGACGTCGCCGGTGTGCTCGCGATCGCCGACGGCTCCGCTGCCGAGGACGAAACGGTGCCGGAAGGGTACGGGGACGCAGAAGGCCTCGACCCGGTCCACGGTGGAACCGTCGGGGGTGGGCAACGCTGGGGTCATCGGGGCCCTCCTCAGGCGATGATCGACAGCTTGGCCGGATCGACCCAGCTCGGCCCGTACCTGCCGTGGTCGAGATAGTCGATCACGTCGTCCAGGACGTAGCGGACCAGGGCCAGATGACCGTCGACGGAATCGCCGGCGATGTGCGGCGTGATCAAGAGATTTCTGTTGTCCCGTACGGATTCGGCCAACCGCGGCGGCTCGGACGGATACACGTCCAGGGCTGCTCGCAGCCGCCCTCGGACGGTCTCCTGGATCAACGCCTCGTTGTCCACGGCAGCCGCCCGGGACGAGTTGATCACGATGCCGCCGTCGGGAATGGTGCCGATCAGTTCTGCGGTGATCATGCCCTCGGTCGCGGGCGTGGCCGGGACGTGGATGGACAACACATCGCAGCGGGCGACCTGCTCCAGGGATGCTCGCCGTACGCCGAGCCGGTCTGCCTGATCGGCCTCCAGGTACGGGTCGTACACCGAGATCTCGACGGCGAACGGGCGCAGCAGTTCGATCAAGGCGCGGGCGGTGGAAGAGGCGCCGACAATGCCGACGGTCAGCCCGCGCAACTCACGACCGCGGAAGTCGTTCGGCTTCCA
>DATCVL010000083.1:0-4525 GCA_036566865.1 Microlunatus sp. | reverse complement strand
ATGTCGGTCATGGCTGCATCAACCGTGAGCGGGCCGCCCGAATTCCAGAGTTGAGTCGGGTTCGCTCAAGGTGAACAGCTACCGGTTGGCTCAACCGACGGATTCGTCGTTCCTGTTCCGCGCGCCGTTCGATAACCGGCTAGCAGATCGGTGCCAGAATCGGCCTTTGACGAAGCTCGACCGTGTCATCTGCGGCACGGCGCAAGTTCCTTGACGATCGCCTAGGGAGATCGGGAAACGGAGCACACACCGTGGCTTTTCTAGATTCTGGATCAAGTGCTTTCTCCGAGTTGGCCAGGAAGGTCTGGTACTGGCCGGTGATTCGTGGCGTGCTGGCGATCATTCTCGGCATTCTCGCCCTCGTCGCGCCGCTGAGCACCGTGGTCACGTTCGCCATCGTGGTCGGCATCTGGTTCATCGTCGACGGCATCATTGCCATCATCGACGCCATTCGACAGCGCGGTACGGGGTCGATGACATTCCGCATCGTCATCGGTGCGGTCGACATCATCTTCGGATTGCTGCTGTTGTTCTGGCCCGGCAAGACGCTGGTGATCATGGTTTACCTGGCCGGGATCTGGGCCATCGTGCTCGGCGTCCTGGAAATCATCGCCAGCATTCGCAGCCGCAAGCAGAACAGCCGTTGGGTATGGGGTCTGGTCACCGGCGCCATCGCGGTGATTTTCGGCATCGTGATCGCCGTCCAGCCGGGAATCGGCCTGGTCACGCTGACCTGGATCCTCGGCATCTTCGCCATCGTGTTCGGCATCTTCTGGATCATCTTCGGCTTCATGATCCGCAGTGCCGGCAAGGAGGCGTCGGCCACTCCGGGTGGTGGGGACGTACAGCCGTAACGGATCGGCAAACAGCCGCAGCAGACGTCAAAGCAGGTGGCCGGGTCGCGTACAGCGACCCGGCCACCTGTCGTTTCGCAGACGTTCTGCCCGGATCGATCACGGGTATTGCCGGATCGCGCTAAACCTGTAGGTGACAGCTAGGGCGTGTCCGTTGTCGAGGACCCCGATCGGGCGTCGGCAGCGAGCAGGTCTTGATCCCTCGCTCCCCGCATGGGCTGCCCCGGATCGTGCAGAGAAACACGTACGAAAGGTGGCGCAATGGCTGTTATCCAACCGAGCCATGAGTACGGCTCGATCGCTCACAAGGTGTGGCCTTGGTCGATGACCCGCGGCGGGCTCGCGGTGCTCTTCGGCATCCTCGGCTTCGCCCTCCTGTTACCGATGGGGACGATGCGCACGTTCGCCATGGTGATCGGGATCTTTGCCATCCTGGACGGCGTTGCCAACGGCGTCGAGGCTGTCCGCTGGCGCGGCGGGACGATGATCCTGCGCGGCATCGCAGGGCTGGTCGGTGTCGCATTCGGCGTGACTGCCCTGCTGATGACCAGCATGACCATGAACCAGTTGATCTGGATGACCGCGATCTGGGCGTTCGTGATCGGTGGCCTGGAAGTGGTCACCAACATCATCGAACGCAGTTCCGAACACCGTGACTGGATGTTCGGGATGATCATGGGCGGGTTCGGTGTGGCGCTCGGCGTGGTCGTGGTGATCATGATGCCGTTGCTCACGATGCTGATCTGGTTCGCCTCGGTGGCCACCATCCTGTGGGGCATCGCCGGATTGATCATGGGGGCCAGCGAACGCCGGCTCTCGCGTACCGACTGATTCCCATCGACTGACCCGCGTCCGGTCATTTCCGGGCGCGGGTCAGTCGTGTCTGCGTCTCCACGGTCTTCTGAGATCGGACCGGCCGGTATCCGGCCCGGGCCGGGTAGGGGACAATCCATCAGGTGAGTAGCGATGTCGGAACGGAAGCGGAGTCTCCGGGGACCGAGAGTTTGCGTACGGTCCTGATTGCGTTCGCGGCAAACGTGGCGATCGCGATCGCCAAGACGGTCGCGGCGCTGATCACCAGCTCGGCCTCGATGGTCGCCGAGGCGGCGCATTCGTGGGCCGATGCCGGCAACGAGATCTTTCTGCTGATCGCCGACCGCAAGGGCTCCCGGCGACGCGACGACAGCCATCCGCTCGGCTACGGCCGGGACAGTTACGTGTGGAGCATGTTCGCCGCCTTCGGTCTGTTCACGGCCGGCGCGGTGGTGTCGATCATGCACGGCGTCCAGGAACTGTCCGGGGACGAGCCCGGCGGCCACTATCTGATCAACTACATCGTGCTCGGGATCGCGTTCATCCTCGAGGGAACCTCTTTCCTGCAAGCATTTCGGCAGGCGAGAGGCTCGGCCCGCAAACAGGGTGACGGCACGCTGGAATTCGTGCTGGCGACGTCCAACCCGACCCTGCGGGCCGTCTTCTTCGAGGATTCGGCTGCGTTGGTCGGCTTGGTCATCGCCGGCAGCGGGATCGCCGTACACCAGATCACCGGGTCACACATCGCCGACGCGATCGGCTCCATCCTGATCGGCATCCTGCTGGCCGTGGTGGCGATCGTGTTGATCAATCGCAACCGCAAGTTCCTGCTCGGCGAGGCCATCAGCCCCGACCTGCGAAACGCGATCCTGGCCGAATTGCTCAAGCACCAGGACATCGACCGGATCACCTACCTGCATGTCGAGTTCGTCGGTCCGAGCCGGGTCTTCCTGGTCGCCGCGGTGGACCTGACCGGCAACCTCCGCGAAGACACCCTGTCGGTCCATCTGCGTCGGATCGAACACGAGCTCGAGCAGCGCGACGCCGTCGAGGAGGCCGTGCTCACACTGTCCACCCGGGACGAGGAATCGCTCACGGTGTCGGGCGAGGCTACTTCGTGAGAGCCGCCTTCGTTCGTGATCTTGGACCGCGGAGCACGATAGAGATCGGCGAGTTGCCGATGCCGGTGGTGGGTGCATCCGAGGTGCTGGTCAAGGTGCAGGCGGTGGCGATCAACCCGGTCGACAACTACATCCGGACCGGGCGGTTCGTGACCCCGGTGCCGCTGCCGTTCATCGTCGGCCGGGACCTGGTCGGCACGGTGGTCGAGGCCGGTTCGTCGGCCTTCGGATTCGCCGCCGGTGACCGGGTCTGGTGCAACAGCCTGGGGCACGACGGTCGCCAGGGAGCGGCAGCGGAGTACGTCGCGGTCCCGGCCGACCGCCTCTACCGGTTACCCGACGGCGCCGATGCGGAGCAGGCTGCCGCGCTGGCCCAGCCGGCGGCCACGGCCTATCTCGGCTGCTGCGTGCACGGTCGGATCCGTGCCGGGGAGACCGTGTTCATCGGCGGCGGTGCCGGCAACGTCGGCCTGGCGGCCATCCGGATGGCCGCGCTGGCAGGTGCCCAGGTGTTGGCCACGGCACGTCCCGATGATCATCAGCGATGCCGGGACGCGGGGGCCCGGGTCGTCGTCGACTACCGTGCACCGGCGCTGGTCGACCGGATCCTGGAAGTTCCGGCGGACGGTGTCGACGTCTACTGGGAGACCTCCGGTGAGCATGACTTCGATCGCGTCGATCGGGTCGCCGCAGCCGGCTGCCGTGTGTTGATCACCGCGGCTGTCGATCGGCGGCCGAGCCTGCCGCTGGCGCCGTTCTACATGCGCGATATCAGCCTGATCGGCTTCGTGATCAGTCGGGCAACCGTTGATCAACTCCGCGCCGCCGCGGAGTTGATCAACACCGAGCTCGCCGCCGGCACGCTCTCGGCCCGGATCGCGGATCGGCTCCCACTGGAGCAGACAGCCGAGGCCTACCGCCGACTTGCCGATGGTGAGGTACGCGGCCGCCTGCTGCTGCTGCCGTAATCCCTGCAAGACTGACCGGGTGCGCGACGTAGTGATCTTGGGCAGCACCGGTTCGATCGGGACGCAGTCGTTGGAGGTGATCGCCGAGCGGCCCGAGCAGTTCCGGGTCGTCGGTCTGGCAGCCGCCGGCAGCAACATCGGTTCATTGGCCCGACAGGTGTTGGATTTCTCCCCGGCGGTCGTCGGGGTCAGCAAGGCCAGCGCCGTACAGGATCTGCAGTTGGCGTTGTACGCCGAGGTCTCCCGGCGCGGCTGGAACAAGGGCGAGGTCAGCCTGCCCAAGATCGTCGCCGGTCCGGATGCGCCGAACGAACTCGCCGGGATGGACTGCGACATCGTGCTGAACGGGATCACCGGCTCGGCCGGCCTCGGTGCGACGCTGACCACGCTGGCTCGAGGAACCACCCTTGCGCTGGCCAACAAGGAGTCCCTGGTGATCGGTGGCCGGCTGGTCACCGACGCGGCCGCGGACGGGCAGATCGTTGCGGTGGACTCCGAGCACTCGGCCATCGCCCAATGCCTGCGCGGCGGCACGGCCGCGGAGGTGGACCGACTGATCGTGACCGCCAGCGGGGGGCCGTTCCGGGGGATGAGTCGCGAACAGATGGCCGATGCCACCCCCGAGCAGGCGTTGGCGCACCCGACCTGGAACATGGGCCGGGTGATCACCACCAACTCCGCCACCCTGGTGAACAAGGGGCTGGAGGTGCTGGAGGCGCATCTGCTCTACGGCCTCGAGCTGGACCGGATCGATGTCGTCGTACACCCG
>DATCVL010000082.1:0-18498 GCA_036566865.1 Microlunatus sp. | reverse complement strand
GTCACGGTCGAGGGGTGGAAGCGGGATGGATATCTGTGGCATCAGGCCAAGCAGCCGCGGAGCATCCGGGCCCGGGCGCTGATCAGCCCCTTCGACTCGGTGATGTTCGAGCGGTCCCGGCTGGAGGCACTGTTCGAGTTCTTCTACCGGATCGAGATCTACGTGCCCGAGCCGAAGCGGGTGCACGGCTATTACGTCTACCCCTTCCTGCTCGGTGATCGGTTCGTGGCCCGGGTCGACCTGAAGGCCGACCGGGCTGCCGGGGTGCTGAGGGTCAACGGCGCCTTCGCCGAGGAACACGCCGACCCCGATGAGGTGGCGCCGGAGTTGATGCAGGAGCTGAAGTTGATGGCCGATTGGCTCGACCTCGACGAGGTGCAGGTTCGCGGCCGCGGTGATCTTGCTCCCCATCTGGTCGCGGCCGCCGGACTGACCCTGGTTGATCAATAGGGTGTCGCGGTGACCACCTCGATGCCGGCAACGGCCGATTCGCCGTCCATGATCACCAGGCGTCGCCGACCCGGCTGGTGGTACTTCCTGGCCGGAGTTGTTGCCGCCGTGCTGGGGCTGCTGCCGTGGTTGATCACCGGGCTGCGGCTGCCGCTGCAGAACTTGTGGGCGACCGAGGTCCTGCCCGGTCGGATGCCGATCGCGCTGCTGCCGTTCAGTCAGTATCAGCTGTCGCTGATCTTGGGCATGATCATCTTCGGCTCGGCGTTGGCCGGGCTGTTCACCCGTGCGATGCCGACCGAGGATCGCGGCCGGGCGATGCGGTGGGTCGGCGGCGGAGTGTTGTTGATCTTCGTCGGAGCCGGCGTGCAGACGACCGTGGTGCTGCTGCGCGGCCTGGCCGACGAGTCGCGGACCGAGCTCTACCTGGCGGTGCTGGTCGCGTTGACCTTGCTGGCGATCGTGGTCGGACTGATGGCGCTGGCGTTGCTGGCGATCGCGCCGGTCCCGGGCGCGTCGATCGGAGCCACGCTCGGTGCGATGGCGGCCGGGATCTGGCTGAACGCTTTGATCTTCCCGTCCCGAAGCGTCGGCACCGAGGTCAACACCCGGCTGCTCGGCTACGCGACCTGGGTGCCGGCCATCCTGGTCGGCCTGGTGCTGGCCTGGTGCGGGCTGAACAGCGTCGGCCGCGTGGTGGCCTGGGTGGTGGACCTTTTGCTGCTGTGGATCATTCCGGCCGGACTGACCGCGATGAGTTACGGCACCGGATCGCGGGTGCTGGCCCGCAATCCGGTGGAGATGCTCAGCGCCAGCGGGCAGGTCTTCCGGCTGGCACTCGGCCCGGCCGGCATATCGCTGCGGCTGGCGATGGTGGCCTTCGTGATCGGGGTGATCGGCTGGGTGCTTCGCCGACTGGTGCGGCTACCAGGCCGCGCCGATTGACCCATCGGATTCGGAACGGGACCGGTCGGGCGGCGCCGGCGATAGGTTCGCGGCATGGCTGACCAGTCGCGGGCACCTGAGGACCTCTCCTCGACTTCGGTCCTCGCCGACCGCGCCCCCCGGGACTCATCGGTGCGATCATCGCTGCCTGCTGTGCGCTCGTGGTCGGGGTGGCCGTGGCCCGGGCCGACGGCGATTGATCTCGCCGGACGGAGGTACGGCGGCGCTGGTCACGGATCGCGACCAACCCGTCGTCCTGGCCGACACCTCCGTACCGGCAGGCTGCGCCGTACGCAGGTCGACGGGCTGTATTCGGCCGGCGACACCTCGGGCCAGGTGGCGTTCTCGCCCGACAGCAGATGGCTGTTCGTGCTGAGTTCGGACCGGAAGGTGTACGGGATCGACGTGGCCACCGGCCGGGCGCGGCTGGTCTTTCCGCAGCTGAGCGGCGTTTCCTTCCGCAGCTGAGCGGCGTCGCGCAGATCGCGGTCCGGCCCGGAGCCTGACAAACCGGCTCAGCTCCTGTCGTCGTTCGAGGTGGGGCATTACCCGCGATGGCCTAGCATGAACGCTGGACTCGAACATCCCCGAGCAGGGAAGAGATTAGAACTCGTGGCTTTGATGGACAGGCTGTCCCGCCTCGGCGAGGGCAAGACGCTCAAGAAGCTGAAGGCGGTGGCCGACCGGGTCACCGCGATCGAGGAGGACTTCGTTGCCATGAGCGACGAGGAGCTCCGCGCCCAAACCGATGAATTCAAGAAGCGGCATGCCGACGGTGAGTCGCTGGACGACCTGATGTACGAGGCGTTCGCGACCGTCCGCGAGGCCAGCAAGCGGATTCTCGGTAAGCGTCACTACGACGTCCAGGTGATGGGCGGTGCCGCGCTGCACTGGAACAACATCGCCGAGATGAAGACCGGTGAGGGCAAGACCCAGACCGCGCTGCTGCCGTCGTACCTGAATGCGCTCGGTGGCAAGGGCGTCCACATCGTCACGGTGAACGACTACCTGGCCAAGTACCAGTCCGAGCAGATGGGCCGAGTGCTGCACTTCCTCGGGCTCAAGGTCGGCGTCATCCTGACCGACATGACGCCGGAGCAGCGCAAGGAGGCCTACACGGCCGACGTCACCTACGGCACCAACAACGAGTTCGGCTTCGATTACCTGCGCGACAACATGGCGCTGAGCCTGGACGACTGCGTCCAGCGGGGCCATCACTACGCCATCGTCGACGAGGTCGACTCGATTCTGATCGACGAGGCGCGGACGCCGTTGATCATCTCCGGCCCGGCCGAGGACAATCAGCGCTGGTATCCGACCTTCGCCCAGTTGGTCTCGAAGATGCGGCGCGACGTCGACTACGAAGTGGACGAGAAGAAGAAGACCGTCTCCGTGCTCGAGGCCGGAATCGACAAGGTCGAGGACCGGCTCGGCATCGAGAACCTGTACGAGTCCGCCAACACCCCACTGATCTCCTACCTGAACAACGCGATCAAGGCCAAGGAACTCTTCAAGCGGGACAAGGATTATGTGGTCACGCCCGAGGACGAGGTCGTGATCGTGGACGAGCACACCGGCCGTACGCTGGCGGGGCGGCGCTACAACGAGGGACTGCACCAGGCCATCGAGGCCAAGGAGAAGGTGGAGATCAAGGACGAGTACCAGACGCTCGCCACGATCACCCTGCAGAACTTCTTCCGGATGTACGACAAGCTCGCCGGGATGACCGGTACGGCGATGACCGAGGCTTCGGAATTCCAGAAGATCTACGGCATGGGCGTGCTGCCGATCCCGACCAACGAGCCGATGATCAGGAAAGACCAGAAGGACCTGATCTACCGGACCGAGGAAGCCAAGTTCACCGCGATCGTGGAGGACGTGGCCGAGCGGCACGAAGCCGGTCAGCCGGTGTTGATCGGCACCGCGAGCGTGGCCAAGAGCGAGATCCTGTCCTCGATGCTGAAGAAGGCCGGCGTCAGGCACGAGGTGCTGAACGCCAAGCAGCATGAGCGTGAGGCGTCGATCGTGGCGATGGCCGGCGTCAAGGGAGCCGTCACGGTGGCCACCAACATGGCCGGCCGAGGCACCGACATCATGCTCGGCGGCAACCCGGAATTCCTTGCAGACAAGGCCGTTCAGGCCAAGGGCGTGGACCCGGTCGAGCAGCCCGACGAGTACGAGGCCGCCTACCACCAGGTGCTGGACGAGCTCGAGGAGCAGACCAAGACCGATCATGACGAGGTGACCGACCTGGGCGGCCTGTACGTGGTCGGTTCGGAGCGGCACGAGTCCCGCCGGATCGACAACCAGCTGCGTGGTCGTTCCGGTCGTCAGGGCGATCCGGGGGAGAGCCGGTTCTTCCTCTCCCTGGGCGACGATCTGATGCGGCTGTTCAAGTCCGACATCGTCGAGTGGGTGCTGACCGCGCTCAAGGTGCCGGATGATCAGCCGATCGAGAACAAGCGAGTGAGCTCGTCGATCGCCAGCGCCCAGACCCAAGTCGAGGCGCAGAACTTCGACATCCGCAAGAACATCCTCAAGTACGACGACGTGATGAACCGGCAGCGGCACCGGATCTACGGCGACCGTCGCCGGGTGCTGGAGGGTGCTGACGTCTCCGAGCAGTTGCGGGACACGGTGGAGGGCGTGGTCGAGCAATACGTGCTGTCCAGCACCGAGGGCTTCAGTGAGGACTGGGACCTGGAGCAGCTGTGGACCCAGATGAAGACGCTCTACCCGGTGACCCTGAAGCGGGCCGACTACGAGGGTGTCGAAGATCTTGATCGGGACGAGTTGATCACCGATTTCAAGCAGGACGCCAGCAAGGCCTACGACGTCCGCGAGGAGTCGCTGGGCAGTGACGTGATGCGGGAGCTGGAGCGTCAGGTGATGCTGACCGTGCTGGACCGCAAGTGGCGCGAACACCTGTACGAGATGGACTATCTGCGCGAGGGCATCGGCCTGCGCGCGATGGCGCAGAAGGATCCGCTGGTGGAGTACCAGCGCGAGGGTGGCGCCATGTACAGCCAGATGATGGAGGCCTTCAAGGAGGAAGTGGTCGGCTACCTCTTCCACCTCGAGGTCGAGGTCGAACGGCAGCCCGCGGTCGGTGTTCAGCACGACGGCGGCCGGCCGTTGGAGCCGTTGTCGGCGGCTCGGTCGGCTGCCCAGAAGCAGCGCGCCGGCGGACGCAGGGTTCTGGTCGAGTCCGGACCCGATCCGGACGGCCCGGGTGTCGAGGTCAACAGGATCGAGGAGCCGGTCGGGGACGAGACCGAGCGGGAGCCGGTCGGGGTCGGCGCCGACACTCGGCCGCAGCTGCGCAGCAAGGGTCTGCAGCGGCCCGAGCCGCGGCAGGTCTCGTACGACTCCGGTGACGGCGAGGTGCGGACCGGCGCGGTGAAGAAGGACAAGAACGATCCGTACGCCAACGTCGGACGGAACGCGCCCTGCCCCTGTGGCTCGGGCAAGAAGTTCAAGATGTGCCACGGCCGGAGCTGAGCCGCCCCGCCCAAGTCAGCTGACCAGATGGCAACAGCCGCACCCCAGTGCTGGGGTGCGGCTGTTGTCGGTGCTGGGACGGTGCTGCGTCAGCGATCCCCGTCCACGCCCGGGATGTCGGCACCGGGCACGTCGGCCGGGGCGTAGATCTTGGAGTCACCCGGGTAGGGCTTCGTCCAGCCGTGGGTCTGGTACCAGGTGTAGCGGTTCATTTGCTCGGGATGCGCGTAGTCCGGGATCGCGCCGTTGCCGGTCAGGTGCTGGCGGCTGCTCCAGGTCTCCCAGGCCTTCGCCACATCCTGCTGGTCGGTCGGCACTTCGGCTGCCGCCTTCTGCTGGGTCTCCACCTTCTTGGCCGCGGCACCGGTCTTGCCGAGCGTGTCCAGGCCGCACTCGGGCGCGGTCACCACCCCTTCGGTCAACGGCACCTGGTTCGGCACCGCCACGAACGGGGTGTAGTCCGGCGTGTTGGTGAAGGCGTCGTACATCGGAGTCGCCGCGGCGACCTTCTGGTTCAACGGCTGGGCACCGAGGATCTGCTCGATGGTCCGCACCATGGTGATCTGGGAGAAGTAGCTGCTGATCACCTTGCCGTGCTTGGCATACGGGCTGATCACCTGGACCGGCGCCCGGTGCCCGTCCACGTGGTCGGCACCGTTCTGGCTGTCGTCCTCGACCACGAAGATGGCCGAGTTCTTCCAGTACTTGCTGTGCGAGATCTCCTGCACGATCTTGCCCACCGCCAGGTCGCCGTCGGCCACCTGCGCCCGCGGTCCGGCGGTGCCACCGGTGTGATCACTGGACAGCCACATCATGTTCAGATTCGCCGGCCCGTTCTTCTCGAAATCCTGCTTCCAGACCTGGTAGCGGTAGATGTCCGGGATGGCCGTGTCGAACTGCGGCGAAGCATGGTTGGAGATCGCGTTCAGCGACGGGATCGAGGACTGGTCGTTGACCCGGATCGACGGGTCCGTCAGTTGCGCCGGATCGCCGCCGTTCTCCACGTCCTGGGTGGCGCAGTAGTACTGCTGCCAGGTCGCATCGGCCGGCTTGTTCTCGAACGCCATGAACTCACCGAAGTTGCGGGCGGTCTTGCCCGCTGACTGGACCGCGGTCCACAGGAAGCCCGAACGCTGGTGGCCGAGCACGTCGTTCTCGGTGTCGTAGCTGCGGATGTACTCGCCGGCGCCGGACTCGGTGTACTCCGGGTTGTCGCCCTGCATCACCCAGTTGTGGCCCTCGGCGGAGTTGGTGCCGACGTCGTAGAAGTTGTCGTAGAGACCGAACTGCTTGGCCAGCGCGTGCTGGTTCGGGGTGACGTTCTTGCCGAACTGGGCCAGCGACGCATCGCCGTTGCCGCGACTGTCGTCGCCGTACACCTGGTCGTAGGTGCGATTCTCCTTGACCAGCAGGAAGACGTGTTTGATCTTGGACGGGTCACCGATCCGACGAGGTACGGCGACCGCGGCGCGCTTGGCATCGGTCGCTTCGGTGACGTCCTTGGTGGTCCAGCTGTTCTGGGCGAACACGGTCTGGGTGTACTGGGCGATCTTCTGATCGTTCGGCAGCTTGAACCGGGTCAGCGAACCGGTCGTGCTGTGGGTGCCGTGGCCGGTGGCCAGTACGGTGCCCTCGCCCTCGTTGAAGCTCAGTTCGGCACCCCGGGCATCGATCCCGCGGGTGTTGGTGACGACCACCTGACCGCCCGCGATGGCCAGATCGGCAGGGTAGTAGTCGGTCGGCAGCAGGCCGAGGTAGTTGACCGGCTCCTTCGGATCGCCGTAGTAGCGGTAGACGGCCACGGCGTTGGCCCGGCCGAGGCTGACCAGCAGGTGGCCGTCCTCGGTGAGGGTGATGCTGTTCGGCGCGTACCCGACGTCGGAGGACGGCCAGGGCTTGGTGTCGATGGTCTGGACGACCTTGTCCTTGCCGGTGTCGACGACCGAGACGCTGTCGTCGAAGGTGTTGGTGACGAAGAGCGCGTTGCCGCTGCTGTAGAGCGCGGTCGGGTGCAGGCCGACCTTGATCGACGTGATTGCGGCTGACGGGTCCTCGGTGTCGATCACGCTGAGGGTGCCGGTGGTCGAGGTGCCTTTGAAGGTGTCGGCAGGAACCTGGGTGCCGTAGGACTCGATGGTCGAGTCGTCCGCGGTGGCCGGCCGGCCACCTTCGTTGCTGACGTAGAGCTTGTTGCCCACCAGAGTGACCGCGCGGGGCGCGGTGCCCACCGGCCAGGTCTGCAGCGCCTGACCGGTCGCCGGGTCCAACGCCTGCACGGTGTTCTGACCGTTCACCGGGACGTACAGGATGGATCCGTCGGCCGAGAAGACCGACTTGCCCGGCAGAGCTGAATGGCCGTCGACCTGTGGGATCGAGATCGTCGCCGGCGTACCGAGGGTGCCGTCGTCTTTGATCGGGAAGCGGGTGAAACCGTTCGTCTGCGGAAGCCAGAGGAACTTGCCGTCCGGCGAGTAGGTCGGGCCTTCCTGGCCGACGCTGCCGTCGGTCACCTTCTGGTTGACCCCGGTGACGTTGCCGGCCATCGAGATCAGCTTGTAGCTGGACAGATCGAAGACCTGCAGGATGACCTTCTTGTCGGTGGAAGAGACGGCCAGGAACCGTCCGTCCGGGCTGAGTGCGGAGCCGATGAACTTGCCGTACTGGGTCAGCAGCCGGTTCCCCAGCGGCTTGATCATCTGGTCAGCCGAGACCTGGATGCCGTTGGAGTATTCGGTGCCAACCTGCTGAGTGCCGAACACCGCGGTGCTGGCGGAGGCGACACCGGAGCCGATCACCGCCGCTGAGGCGATGCCGGCGATCAGCAGGCGGGCCGGTCGACCGCGCCAGAGCCGCTCGAGGCGGTTTCGGCTCGCCGGTTGGCGTTGTCGCCTGACCTGCGTGAGCTTGACGTCCATGTATCAGTCCTTCGGTGAGGGAGTGAGCAGATCGACCGAACCGTCGAACTGCCAAAGCGGATTGGGCGCGCTGCCGTACGGCGCCCGGACTTGGAAGAACCCATTGACCTCGTTCGGACCGTCGCCGTCGGCGACGTAGCGCCCGTCGGCGGTGACGTCGAGTTGATAGATGGCCGAGCCGACTGCGGTCGCTCCGGGCAGATGCCAGGACACGACACAACGCCAGTCGGTTCCCGGCCCCTCGTCGACCACCATCGAGCCGCCCTTGTCGCAGTTGGCGCTGGCGCGCAGTTGGGCCTCGGTGACTGCAGGACGGCGCAACTGTGCCGACTGCAGGCGATAGAGGTGTGCGTACGAGGTGGCCAGCGAGCGCTCCAGCTTCGGCTTGTCGATGCCCGAGCCGGTGGCCGGAGCAGTGATCGCGATCACCAGCACCGACAGCGCGGTGAGCGCTGCCAGCGGCAGCAGGCCGGCCACCAGCAGCCGGCGCCCGGACCCGTCGTTGGCCAGATCGGTGAAGTCACGTCGGAGGAAGATCAGGTACGCGGCCGCGGTCGCGACCGCCGCCCAGGCGAGACCGACCACGACGCCGACCAACAACGGACCTGTCTGTGCCGGCTGGGTGAACAGCCCCCGCCAGGCGATGAATCCCTGACTGGGCAGAGCGAGCCGGACCGCCAGCGGGAGCGGCAACAGCTGGATCACGGCCAGGGCCACGGCCAACATGGCGGGCAGCAGCAGCCCGACCGGAGACCGTCCGAGCGCAACCGAACCGAGCAGGCCGACCGCGGCGAAGGCCAGCGTCGGAGCGAGGACGCAGAGCCAGGCCAGCAGGAACCTGCCAGCCGCCGCGGAGCCGGTGAACTGGTGACCGTCCAGACCGACCAGCGGCCGGTTGCCGACCCCCAACAGACCGCCGACCGCGGCGGAAACCGCCAGCCCGGTGACCAGCAGCATGATCACCGAAAGGCTGGCCAATGCCTTGGCGACGAAGATCCGGCGAGGTGAGCGGACGGCGACCAGCAGATGTCGCCAGGTGCCGAGCCGATCCTCGGCGGCGAAGACGTCGCCGGCGACCAGGGAGGTCAGCAACGGCAGCGCCCAGCTGCAGGCGAAGGCGAGCACCACCAGGGCGCCGGACCAACCGGTGGCGTTCATCCAGCGGCCGAAGACGGTGTCCGAGGGCAGCGAACTCTGCTGGCTGACCACCGCAACGAATCCACCCGGCACGATCCAGCACGCCACCAGCAGGATGCGGACCCGCCATTGCGACAGCAGCTTGACCAGTTCGAAGCGGTATCCCTGCAGTACCGGCGCCGGACGGGTGGCGATGTCGGCCACCGCGACGGCGGTCATCGGTTCTCCCCGGTCATCAGTTCTCCTCGGTCAGGGCCAGGAACGCGGCCTCCAGCGGCGCCACCACCGGCGCCAGTTCTCGGATCGCGACGGCGGCACCGACCAGCCGCGCGATCAGCGCGTCGAGTGCAGGCACCGGGGCACGGACCACGAGAGTGTCCGGGTCCAGCCGCGGGAATCCGTCCTCCTGCGGCAGCAGCCGGATCACCGGATCGTCCGCCACCAGTCGACGGGCTCGGGTCGCATCGGAGGTCCGCAGCCGGTAGTCCAATTCGCTGCTCTCGGCGGCGAGCTTGCTGACCGGTCCGGAGAACACGACCCGCCCGGTGGCCAGGATGGTGACCTCGGAACACAACGCGGCCAGGTCGTCCATCCGATGACTGGAGAGCACGACCGCGGTGCCGCGCGCGGCCAGGTCGGTGAGCACCCGGTTGACCTGCCGGGTGCCGGCGGGGTCAAGGCCGTTGGCCGGTTCGTCCAGGACCAGCAGGCGTGGTCGGGTCAGCAGCGCGGCGGCCAACCCGAGTCGCTGCCGCATGCCGAGGGAGAAGCCGCGGATCCGGTCGTCGGCGACATCGGCCAGCCCGACCTGCTCCAGCACCTCGCCGACGCCGGTGGTGCCGAGACCGCGGAGCGCGGCGAGGGCGGACAGGTTCTGCCGCGGTGTCAGCGAGGGATAGAGCCCGGGTCCGTCGACGAAGCCGGCCACCCCGTCCGGGACGGCCAGCGTCCGCCCGGCGGTCGTACCGAGAATCTCCAACGTGCCGCTGTCGGCGAGTGCCAGCCCGAGCAGCAGCCCCAACAGCGTCGTCTTGCCGGCCCCGTTCGGACCGACCAGTCCGTGGATCTGGCCGCCGCTGACGTCGAGGTCCAAGTGATCGAGCGCGACGATGTCGCCGAACGACTTACTGATCCCACGCGCCCGTACGGCGGGGGTCTGTTCCATGAGTTCCCCTGGTGAAGTGAAATTCCGACGAAAAGCTAGGCCGCGTGGCTTACCCGCTCGGTGTTGTCAGGGGAACATTCGGAGAACGCAGTGCAAGAGGATGGCGACGCTATACAACTGGGTCGAGACAATTCGGGCGCGCTGACCGCACTCAACGACGGGGGATAGTCGCGATGTCACAGCCGCATGCCAAGCTCGTCCGATCACGACGAACTCGGTGAGGTTCCGGTGGGTGTTGAGCAGATCGGTGTCGCAGAGGTACGGCGGATCGTCCTTGCTGCGCAGGGTTTCGGTGTGCCACGTCCGGCCCGGGTGGGCCTGCGACAGGTGCGGGCGGCGGTGCAGCGGCTCGGTGTGCTGCAGATCGATTCGGTGAATGTTCTGTGCCGCTCGCACTACCTGCCGTCGTTCTCCCGGTTGGGCCCGTACCCGCGATCGACCCTGGACCGGATGGCATGGGGGCGGAATTCGACCCGGGAGCTGTTCGAGTACTTCTGGGGCCATCGCGCCGCGTTGCTGCCGGTCGGCGTTCATCCGTTCCTGCGCTGGCGGATGCAGGCCGCCGGGTCGCAGGTCTGGAGCGAACGACTGGATCCGAACACGCAGGTGCCGTCGGCGGTCGTCGAAGGCATGCAGCGGCTGAGCCGTGACCGGCCCGACCTGGTCGACGCTGTGCTCGACACGATTCGTGATCATGGTCCGTCCACCGCGGCCGGGGTGCAGGATCCGTCGCCCGGCCGCGGACCGGCCACCGAAGGCGGTCGGATGTGGAACTGGAAGGACACCAAGATCGCAGTGGAGGCGCTGTTCGCCGCAGGCCGGTTGTCGATCACCGACCGGCAGAACTTCGAACGGGTGTACGACCTGACCGAGCGGGTGATCCCCGATGCCGTCCGGGCCGAGGCCGAGCCGTCAGTGGAGGAAGCTCAGCGGGAACTGGTACGGATCGCGGCCCGGTCCTGCGGCGTGGCGACCGTGCAGGAGCTGTGCTCGGGCGGCACCAGCTACCTGGCGCTGCCGGCCGGTGTCGGCAAGCTCCGGGTCGCCGAATTGATCGATGCCGGCGAGCTGATCCCGGTAAGCATCGAAGGCCAGCGCGGGCGGTACTACCGCGTGCCCGATGCTGCCTGCCCCGATCGGATCGAGGGACAGGCCTTGTTGTCGCCGTTCGACTCGCTGATCTGGAACCGGGACCGGATCGAGCGGTACTTCGGATTCCGCTACCGCATCAGCATCTATCTGCCGGAGCCGCAGCGGCTGCACGGCTACTACGTGCTGCCGTTCCTGACCGACGAGGCGATCGTCGGCCGAGTTGATCTTCGTGCTGACCGGCAGCGGGCGACGCTGCAGGTGCCGGTGGTCAACGCGGAGCCGGGCAGCGATTCGACCGAGGTCGCCGGCCGGTTGGCCGACGAGCTCCGGCTGATGGCCGACTGGCTCGAACTGGAACGGGTCGAGGTGGGCAACCGGGGCAACCTCGCGTCCAGCTTGAGATCTGCCCTCGCCGGCTGACCGAGCCGACCCGGCAGTCCGTACCTGGGGCCGGCAAGCTAACCCTTCGGCGCGTCGGTCAAGATCATCAACTGACGCGTCGTCCTGGTCATCGCCACGTAATGATCAACGGTTCCCTCGATGCCCGCTCCGAAGCGGTCAGGTTCGACGAGCACCACCAGGTCGAACTCCAGCCCCTTCGATTCCGCCGGACTCAGCGAGCGGACCCGCGCGCTGCCCGGGTAGGACGGTGCGCCGATCACGCAGGCGACGCCGTCGGCATGCTCGGCCAGCCACCCCTCGATGATCGGCTCCAACTCGGCCACCGTTCCGTGGCCGACCGGGATGCCGCCCGAGCGGATCGAGGTCGGCACGTTCGCATCCGGCAGCGCGGCCCGGATGACGGGCTCGGCCTCGGCCATCACTTCCTCGGGCGTCCGGTAGTTGATGCTGAGGGTGGCGTGGTTGACGGTGTCGAAGCCGACCCGGCGGAGCCGCTGCTGCCAGGTCTCGGTGAATCCGTGCCGGGCCTGGGCCCGGTCGCCGACGATGGTGAAACTGCGGGACGGGCAGCGCCGCAACAGCATCTGCCATTCGGCGTCGGTCAGTTCCTGGGCCTCGTCGACGATCACGTGCGCGAACGGTCCGCCGAGCCGGTCCGGTGAGCTCGTCGGCAGGCCCTCCTCGTCGACCAGGGCCGCCCGCAGGTCCTCGCCGCGCAGCATGTACATCGAGGTCTCCGGATCGTCGTCGGCCTCGATGATGTCGTCGATCACTCGGTCCATCACCTCCCGTTCGGCGGCCAGGGCTGCCTCGCGGCGACGATTGCGCCGAGAGCTCGCGGGGTCGCCGAGCCGTTGCCGTGCGGCGTCCAACAGCGGTAGGTCCGACACGGTCCATGCCGTCGGGTCCTCGCGCTGCAGCAGCTTGACCTGGTCCGGGTCGAGCCAACCGGCGCACCGGCGCAGGTAGGCCGGCACCGACCACAGGTCGGAAACAAGGTCAGCGGCCTCGATCAAGGTCCAGGCCCGGGTGAACGTTCGGGTCAGTTCTTCGTTGTCCAGCAGGGATTTACGGAATTCATCAAGAGGTACGTCCGGGTCGTCGAGCTGGTCGATCAAGATCGACATCAGAGCCTCCCAGACCTCGTCGCGGACCTCGTTGTGCGGGACCGGAGCCTCGACGGACTCGAACGCCTCGGCCCAATCGGCAGCGGTCAGCCGGACCTCCGCCCAGGGCGTTTCGACCAGCATCGGCCTGGTCGGCGGTTCCTCGTACAGCTGCACCGCCGGTTCGATCGCGGCCACCATCTCGGCCCGCGCCTTCAGCCGGGCCACCTCCGGATCGGCTTCGACACCCGCGCCGGCTCCTTCGGCGATCAGGTCCCGCAGGGTGCAGACCTGCACCCCCTCCTCGCCGAGGCTCGGCAGTACGTCGGCGACGTAGGCCAGGTAGGGACGGTGCGGGCCGACGATCAGTACGCCGCCGCGTCCCTCGCCGACCCGGGGGTCGGAGTAGAGGAGAAAGGCGGCACGGTGCAGCGCGACCACCGTCTTGCCGGTGCCCGGACCACCGTCCACCACCAGCGCACCGCGAGAGTCGGCCCGGATGATGGCGTCCTGGTCGGCCTGAATGGTGCTGAGCACGTCCCGCATCCGGGCCGAGCGGCTGCTGCCGAGACTGGCGATGAAGGCGGAATCGGGATCGAGCGCCGGATCCTGCGCCAGCCCCTCGGCGGTCAGTGCCTCGTCCCAGTAGTCGGTGATCCGGCCCTGGGTCCAGCGGTAGCGGCGTCGGCTGACCAGGCCCATCGGGTCGGCCAATGTCGCGGCGAAGTACGGTTCAGCCGCCGGCGTACGCCAGTCGATGAGCAGTTGGCGGCCGTTGCGGTCGGTCAGTCCGATCCGTCCGATGTAGGTGGGGTCGGATCGACGGGGGCCGGCGCCGACCATCCGTCCCAGGCAGACATCCAGTCCGAAGCGTCGCAGCAGCCGAAGCCGAGCAGAAAGCCGATGGATCTCCATGTCTCGATCCGACGCGGCCCGACCCTTGCCGCCTGGTGATCGGCGCAGCAGATCCAGCCGCTCGGTCAACTCGGTGATCTGCTCCTGAAGGCTCGCGGCGATCGCCGCGAAGTGCTGCTCGTCGTCGGCGATCAGCGCCGGATCGGCCTTGGCAGCAAGGCGATTCGGAAGATCGAACACACGCGTGGAGATGGTCACGAGCGCCGATTCTGTACCTCGACCGGGGTCTTGCGGCAAGCCCCGCACTTCGCTATAGATTTAAAGTGCAGGAAGGTCACCGGCGTCGCCTGTCCGAGCGGCCATTCCGAGGCCGTCGTGAACAAAATCCGCCGCTGATCGGCCGATCAGCCGATGGCCGGACGGTTTCGATCAAACAGCGGGGGATTCTGTTCGCCGGGAGTCCGCGGAGCCGAGCGCAGCTTCGTTCCCGCGCCGACGACGCCCAAGGGCGAGCCCCGGTTGCCGCGTAGCGCCCGGGTGTTGGCAAGATGTTCGCGCATCTTCTTGATCAACGACGACGAACGGCAAGGGTGGCATCGATGCGCATCGTGCAGGTCGGCCTGGGCGGCTTCGGCCGCAACTGGGCCCAGGAGATGATCCCGCAGGTCAGCGAGGTCGAGGTGGTCGGCAGTGCCGACGTCTCGGAGGAATCCCGCAAGGCGGCAGTCGCTGCCGGGGTCGCCGATCCGGATCACTGCTATTCCACGGCGGAGCAGGCGATCGAGGCCTGTGATCCGGATGCGGTGCTGGTCACCGCCAGCCTGGTCGGTCACGTGCCGGCGATCCGAGCTGCGCTGGAGGCCGGCAAGCATGTGATGACAGAGAAGCCGTTTGCGCCCTCGGTGGCCGATGCCCGCGAACTGGTCGAGCTGGCCGAGTCGAAGGATCTCGTGCTGGCGGTCAGTCAGAATTACCGCTTCTTCCCGGCGGTACGGGCGGTGCAGCAGATCGTCCGCAGCGGCGAGCTCGGCGAACTGCATGCCACCGAACTGGACTTCCGCCGCTTCTCTGGCGCCCAAGGCGTACGGGGCCCGCATCACTTCCTGGACGAGCCGCTGCTGGTGGACATGTCGATCCACCACTTCGACCTGCTGCGTACGGTGCTGGGCCGGGACGCGACCGCCATCACCTGCCGGACCTGGGACCCGGACTGGTCGCTGTTCTCCGGCCCGTCCGAGGGCGTGGCCTTGATCAACTTCGACCAGCTGGCGGTGAGTTATCGCGGCAGCTGGGTCAGCCACGGTTCGCCGACCGCCTGGGCCGGCGAATGGCGGATGGACTTCGCCGACGGCGAGGTCAGCTGGACCAGCCGCGGCGACGGCAAGGACGGCTGGAAGGTCGACGTGGTCGCGGTCCGCAAGGACGGCGAGAACAAGCGGGTCGAACTGCCCAGGGTCGAACGCACCGACCGGGCCGGCAGCCTGACCGAATTCGCCCGCGCCATCGCCGAGGGCCGCCAGCCGGAGAACTCCGGCCGGGACAACCTCGGCACGCTGGCGCTGACCTACGCCGCGGTCGCATCGGCAGCAGGCAACAGCACCGTCTCGATCGACGCGGGCGAACTACCGATCACGATCTGACCGGGCGACCCGGGCGGGTCAGCCGCCGAATTCGGCGCCGGCCACCGTCCAGGCCCGGGCCTGATCACTCAACGTGATCCCCAGGCCGGGGCGGTCGGAGATCCACATCCGGCCGTCCCGGGTCTCCAGATGCTCGTTGAACAACGGATCCAACCAGTCGAAGTGCTCCACCCACGGTTCGATCGGGTAGTGGGCAGCGAGATGGCAGTGGATCTCCATGGCGAAGTGCGGAGCGATCTCCAACTGCTCGGCCTCGGCCAGGGCGGCGAGCTTGAGGAACTGGGTGATGCCGCCGATCCGCGGCGCATCCGGCTGCAGGATGTCGGCGGCACCGGCCCGCATCATCCGGACGTGTTCGCCGACGCTGGCCAGCATCTCGCCGGTGGCGATCGGGGTGTCCAGCGTCCGGGCCAATCGGGCGTGCCCCTCGGCGTCATAGGCGTCCAGTGGCTCCTCGATCCAGACCAGGTCGAGCTCGGCCAGGATCCGGCCCATCCGCAGCGCGGTGGCCCGGTCCCACTGCTGATTGGCGTCGACCATCAGCGGCACGTTGTCGCCGAGTGCTTGACGGACCGCGGTCACCCGGTCGATGTCGGTGCGCCAGTCCGGCTGGCCGACCTTGATCTTGATCCCGCCGATCCCGTCGGCGAGTGCGACCTGCGCGTTGTCGATCACCTGCTCGATCGGGGTGTGCAGGAAGCCGCCGGAGGTGTTGTAGGTCCGCACCCCGTCCCGGTGACTGCCGAGCAGCTTGGCCAACGGCAGTCCGGCCCGCTTCGCCTTCAGATCCCACAAGGCGACATCGAAGGCAGCGATGGCCTGGATGGCGAGCCCGCTGCGGCCCACCGAAGCGCCCGCCCAGCAGAGTTTGGTCCACAGCTTGGCGATGTCATTGGGGTCCTCGCCGATCGCGGCCTCGGCGATCTCGCAGGCATGCGCGTACTGCCCGGGGCCGCCGGCCCGCTTGGAGTAGGAGAAGCCGATCCCGGTGTGCCCGGCGGCGGTGGTCACCTCGACGAACAGGAACACCACCTCGGTCATCGGTTTCTGCCGACCGGTCAGCACCTTCGCGTCGCTGATCGGCGTCGTCAGTGGCAGCACCACCGACGACAGCCGGAGCCGGCTGATCTTGTCCTGGGTCGCGGGTCCGATCATGATCAGTTCACCTTGTTGATCAGCTCGGCCAGCCGCCGAAGTTGATCTTCATCGAGATCGCTCAGCGGCGGCCGGACCGGTCCGGCCGGTCGGCCGATGATCTTCATCCCGGCCTTGATGATGCTGACCGCGAAGCCCGGACCCTCGGCGCGCAGATCGCAATAGGGGATGACGAAATCGTTCAGGGCGGCGAAGACACGATCTTGGTCGCCGCTGCGGATCGCGGCATAGAAGTCCTGGGCGAACCGGGGGATGAAGTTGAACAGGGCCGAGGAGTACGTGCTCAGTCCGAGGCTGAGGTAGGGCAGCGCGTACATCTCCGCGGTCGGCAGCCCACCGACGTACAGCAACCGGTCGCCGAGCCGGGAGTAGACCCGGGTCATCTGCTCGATGTCGCCGGCCCCGTCCTTGAAGCCGATCAAGTTGGCACAGTCCTCAGCCAGCCGGGCGACCGTGCGGTCGGAGTAGATCGCGTTCGCGCGGTTGTAGATGATCACGCCCAATCGGGTGGCCGCGCAGACCGTACGGACGTGCTCGGCCAGGCCGTCCTGTCCCGCCTCGGTGAGGTACGGCGGAAACAACAAGATGCCGTGTGCGCCGGCCCGTTCGGCCGCCCGGGCGAGCTCGACTGCGGCACCTGTTCCGCCGCCGGCCGGTGCAATGATCGGCAGCCCGTCCGGTGCTTCATCCACCGCGACCGTGACGATCCGTTCGACCTCAGCCGGTGTGAGCGAGAAGAACTCGCCGGTACCGCCGGCCGCGAAGAGGCCGGCCGGGCGATGCTCGGCCAGCCACCCGATGTGGGTCCGGTATCCGGCCTCGTCGAACTCCAGTCGTTCGTCGAAATGCGTGACAGGGAAGGACAACAGGCCGGAGCCGATGGCTCCGGCGACGTCGGCGGGCGTCAGGTCGGTCATGAGCCCAGAGCCTAGGAACTCCTCCCGATCCGAGTCCAACACCGATTCTGGATGGACCGATGCGCCGCCGACATTGCCTCTGGTCAGTGCCCCCGAGTTCTTGACTCCGGTCAGTGACGCCGGGCTCGGCCCGGCGTCACCGGCTCAGCGATCCTCGCGGAAGTCGACGTGCCGACCTGCGCGCGGGTCGTACTTGCGCAGGACCACCCGATCGGGGTCGTTCCGGCGGTTCTTCCGAGTCAGATAGGTGTAGCCGGTGCCCGCGGTGGAGCGGAGCTTGATCACCGGGCGGATGCTGTCGCGACGAGCCAGAGTGCCCTCCTCAAAATGCGATCGTTGATCGACCATCGATATCGCTGCGCGGGCCGAAGATATTCCCACGATCGGCGTCAGCGGCGCGGAGCGAGTCGTCGAGCTCGGACACCATCGTCTAGGGTCGGGCCGCGTGAGAAGTGCGCAGATCCGGGCGGCAGCTGTCGGCGCGGCATTGGTGTTGGCGGTCGGTGCCGCAGCCTGCAGCGACGACGGCAAGGGCGGCTCGACTCCGAAGCCCGCAGCCAGCAGTGCGTCGCCGACCTCGGCGTCGCCGACGCCGACTCCGAGTCCGACCAAGAAGGCCGTCAACTACGACCCGATCACCGGCGGCAAGAAGAGCGACAACGTGGTGGTCGCGGTCAAGATCGACAACGTGGCCGAGGCCCGACCACAGATCGGCCTCGATCAGGCCGACATGATGGTGGTCGAGCGGGTGGAGGGCAACCTGACTCGGATGGTCGCGATCTTCCACAGCACCTTCGCGCGGCGGGTGGAGCCGGTCCGCAGCGCCCGCAACACCGACGTCCAGTTCCTGCCGATGTTCGGCAAACCGGCGCTGGCCTTCTCCGGCGCCAACGGCAAGGTGCTCAAGCAGATCCGGCAGAGCCCGTACCTGCGTCCGGTGCCGCGATCGCGACGGGACAACTCCCGGACCGCACCGCACAACGTGGTGGTCAACACCGCCAACATCGCCAAGCTGCCGGACATCGGCAAGGCTCGACCGATCGGCTACACCTTCGGCTCCGGGGCGCAGTGGAAGTCGGCCGCCAAGGCGGGCTCGATCAAGATCAAGGTCGGCGTCGACACCTTCGGCTTCGACTACAGCGACGGCCGGTACCAGACCAGCTGGAACGGGCAGAAGAACACCGACGGTGACTCCGGCAAGCCGGTGCGGACCGACAA
>DATCVL010000081.1:0-5621 GCA_036566865.1 Microlunatus sp. | reverse complement strand
GCCAGTGGCCGCAGGCCCTCGGGCCGGGCTCGGTGGTGGCCATGATCGCCCCGAGTGGTCCGATGACACCCGAACGGATCGAACGCGGAATCGCCCAACTGGCCGGCTGGGGTTTCGAGGTCCGGGCGGGCAAGCATCTCCATGATCATCACGGCACCTTGCCCTACCTGGCCGGACGGGACGAGGACCGGGCGGCGGACCTGATGGACGCCTGGACCGATCCCGACGTGGCCGCGATCTGGTGCGCCCGGGGCGGGTACGGCGCCCAGCGGATGGTCGACCTGCTGGACTTCGACGCCCTCCGCGCGGCCGGTCCGAAACACCTGATCGGCTTCTCCGACATCACCGCACTGCACGCCCGGTTCGGTCGCGAGCTCGAGCAGATCACCGTGCACGGGCCTGTCGGCACCGGCACCCAATTGGCCGATCCGCCGTCGGCGGACTGCATCCAGAAGCTGATCCTCGACCGTCCTCGGTCGGGCCAGACCTTGATCACCGGCGAGCCCCTGGTGCCGGGCCGGGCCGAGGGACGGCTGATCGGGGGCAACCTGGCGCTGATCGTGAATGATCTTGGGATCGAGCCGGCACCCGCCGAGCCGTCGATCGTGATCATGGAGGATGTCGGCGAGGAGTCGTACCGGTTGGACCGGATGTTGACCCAACTCCGCCGGGTCAATTGGTTCGAGCGGGTCACCGGCATCGTGCTCGGCGACTTCACCGAGGGCGACGACCCGGAGCAGATCGCGACCGTGCTGGCCGAGCGACTGGATGATCTTGGTGTGCCGATCCTGCACCGGGCCCCGTTCGGACATGCCGACCGCAACCTCGCGCTGCCGTTGGGAACCGTTGTCACTCTGGACACCGACCGTGGCCTGCTGACCCTGTCCTGACCCGATCACCGCGCGCTCCGGTGCCGATTGTGCTGTCCGAGCGAGCGGACTTCAATTCGCCCGGACAAATCCCGCTGAACATTCTGCTGTTGTCTGAATAGTCAACCGGTGGCTCAATTGTTCAATTTGACTGCGCTTTTTGCTCGGCCACGTTCGGCTCAGAAATGACCCTCGATGGGATTGCTTCTGCTGAGCTCGTCTTCTTCGAGAATGGGCGCCGGCGCTGTTGGGACGACAACGGCAGCGGCATCGACGGCCGCCTGAGTCTGTGCAGTATCGACGGAGTTGCCGGATCGAACTCCGCATTCGAACGGTTGGCACGCGACCGCTCGGTCGATCGGTGCTGAAGCTTGACGACGTGATAGGTCGACGTCGTGTGGCTTTCGAATTCATCTATTCAGGCAATATCTGAACCCTCAAACAAGATCATCCTGTAGGGGGACGGGATATCCGCGTCTGCGCACCCGGTGGCTGCAAGTGTGCCGGTCATTGCCGATATCCGATGCCTCTGAAGAGGCCCATCGAGAGGGACCCATGATCAACAACACCCAGCATCCGAACCTGCCGCGACGCATCGCGCTCGCGGTTTCCGCCGTTGCCGCAACGGCAGCGCTCGGCGGCACCCTTCTGGTGCCGCAGGCCTCGGCCGCGCCGGTCTCGCAGCCCCGATCGACGACGGTCAAGGCCGGCGTCAGCACCAACGCGATCGTCAATCTCGGGCTGACCAGGGCCGAGGCCAGGAACGTCCAGCGCTCGCTGATCGACTGCGGCTACCAGGGCGCGATCGACGGCCTGCTCGGACCGCAGAGTTGGAAGGCGATGCAGACCTGCTTGCGGCCCTGGGGTTACAAGGGCGCGATCGACGGCATCGTCGGCGGCGGTACGGTGTCCGCTCTGCAACGACTGCTGAAGGCGAATGGCTTCTACAGCGGGGCCATCGACGGCATCGCCGGTCCGCAGACCAAGGCGGGCTTCAAGAAGTTCTCCTACTGGATCTGAGCAGGTCGTTTCATGATCAGCGAGTTTGCTCGTGGTTCGCATACTCCGCGAGTGCGTACTGAGGTGGCTCGATCAGCAGCCGCGATAGTTGCCGTGGCGGCCATCGCCGGCTCGGTGGTTGCGCCCTCCGCCGCGGCCGATCCGGTCGATCGCCATCGCCCAGCCGTGCCCGGCTCTGTCGCTGGGCAGCAGCGAGCCTCGGCAAACGTGCAGTCAACCGAGGTCGTCAATCTGGGGCTGAGCAGACCCGAGGCTCGGCGGGTCCAACATTGGCTGAAGCAATATTGGGGCTACCGCGACAAGATCGACGGCTCGCTCGGCCCGAGGAGTTGGAAGGCCTTCCAACGAAATCTCAAGGACTGGGGTTACGCCGGTCCGATCGACGGAGTCGTCGGCCCCGGCACGGTCTGTGCCCTGCAGCGGTTGCTGCGGGGACACGGATACAGGGGCCCGGTCGACGGCATCGCCGGACCTCAGACCCAGGCCGCCTTCAAACGCTTCTCGCGCTGGGTCATCGTGGACAAATGACCAAGGCCGGCGCCGAGCGTGGACGGTACGCCCGACGCCGCCCGCTCAGGCGGCGAGCTGCTGCGGCAGTGGTTCGGTGTGGACGATCTGGAGCGAGGTGACGGCCCGGGTCAGGCACACATACAGTCGGCGCAGGCCAGTCACCTGATCGGGCTCGCCGGCAACGATCGCGGCCGGCTCGAAGAGCACCACGTGGTCGAATTCAAGGCCCTTGGCGATCGAGGCCGGGACCACATCGACCCGCCGGGTGAAGGCCTCGGTGTCGATCGGATCGGTCTCCTGGCCCAGCACGGCGTAGGAGATGCCATGATCATCAAGCGCCGCTTCGACCTGGGTGAGCAAGGCATCGGGAGTGATCAGGCCGATGCTGCCCTCGGACTTCAACGCCGTGTTCACCGCGGTACCAAGATCAACTTGTGGATCCGTGGTCGCAGTCAGCACAAGATCACCACGCGTCCGCCGGATCGAGTGCGGGGGAGTCAGGTCCGGCGCGATGGAGGGCAGCAGCTGTCCGGCGAACTCGATCACCGCCGCCGGCACCCGGAATCCCGCGACCAGTTCTTCGACCGTCGCATCCGGCTTGCCCAGATGATCAAGGGTGTCGGTCCAGGAGGTGGTCGCCCACGGAGTGGTCGCCTGAGCAAGATCACCGAGCACCGTCACCGATCCGGTGCTGGCGCGTCGGCCGACCGCGCGGAGCTGCATTGCGGACAGGTCCTGCGCCTCGTCGATGATCACGTGGCCGAGACTCGAGGTCCGATACAACGCATCGGCCGCCTCGTCGACCAGAACGACGTCGGCCAACGACCACTTCATCGACCGGACCGAGCGCGGCGGCTTGGGCAGCAAGATCGCCTGCTGCTCCTCGGGAGTCAGCAGACATTCGGCGTGCTCGGCCAGGAACTCCGGTTCCGACAGCAGCCTCATGATCAACTTCGGTGCGTCGAGGCTCGGCCAGAGCTGCTCGGCGTACGCCTTCACCGGCTTGCTGCGGGCGACCGCGTTCTGCACCCGGTCATCGGGGGAGTCCCCGGCCGCCTCCATCCGCAGCAGGATCTGATGGGCCAGCCGTTGCGGCACCATCTCCCGGCCGGCGGCGTACCGCACACCGCGGTTCTTGATCGCAGCCACCATCTCGTCGGCCAGGTAGGCCGGCACTCGCCACTGATGCGATCCGCGAGGCACCACCAGGGTGCCGTCGGCCGGTCGCAGGTGGCTCCAGACCGCGCGACGGATCACCTCGGCCATCCGCGCGTCGCCCTTGAGCACCGCGGCGGTGGTGTCCTCGAACCGGCCGACGGTCAGCCCGGTGGCCCTGTCGACCAGCGCTTCCACCGTGGTCTGTGCGGCGTCGATCTCACCCAGTGCCGGTAGCACGTCGGCGATGTAGGACAGGAAGCTGTCGTTCGGGCCGACCACCAACACGCCTGACCGGGACAGCTGGTCCCGGAAGGCGTACAGCAGGAACGCCGCGCGGTGCAGCCCGACCGCGGTCTTCCCGGTGCCCGGAGCCCCCTGCACACAGACGGACTGGGCCAGGTTGGTCCGGACGATCACGTCCTGCTCGGGCTGGATGGTGGCGACGATGTCACGCATCGGTCCGGTACGGGGCCGCTCGATCTCGGCCTCCAGGATGTCGGAGTTCTGCAGCTGATCTCCGGCGGCCAGATCCTCGTCCTCGTACGCGGTCAATCGCCCGGCGGAGAAACCGAAGCGGCGTCGCAGCCGCACCTGCATCCGGTTGTCCCGGGTGGCCTGATAGAAGGGCAGCGACACCGGCGCCCGCCAGTCGATCACCATCGGCTCGCCGCCGGCTTCGCCGGTGACGTGTCGACGGCCGATGTAGATCGTGCCCGGCAGGTCGATGGCCTCGTAATTGAGCCGGCCGAAGAACAGCGGCACGGTCGGGTCGTCCTCGAGCGACTTCATCCGCCGGTAGAGAGCCTGCTTGAGGTGCTCGGTGGAGACGTTCGGGCCCTCACTGACGGCTGCGGCGCCGACCGCATCGAGCCCGGCCGCTCGATGACGCATCTGTCGCAGGGCAGCGCGGGAGACGTCCATGTGCTGTTGTTCGGCCGTGATCACGTCCTCGACCGGGGTGCTGAGCTGGGTCGGGGCTGTGCGGGAGGTGTCGTCGGTAGCGGTGGTTGATCTGGACGGATCCTTCGGGTTTTCGGGCATGCGAGACACTCCGATTTGCGTCAGGAGGATTGAGGAGCGCGATGACGTTACTCCTCAGCCGGCCGGCTGGCAACCGGTTATCCCTCGATCGCGGGCTGGGCCGGGCTCAGGCTCTGTGAGTAGGCCTTCGTCAGCCGTCGGTACGGTCTGCTGCCGAGCGCAAGCAGGGTCACGGTGACTCCGACGACCCCGGTGAGTACGAAGACGACGGCCAGCCCGCGATTGTGACCGGCGCCGAACCAATCGCCGATCAGGTCGACGCCGGTGCCGGTGGTCATCCACGGGATGAAGATCAACTCCGCGATCGGGCTGATGGCGAAGGCGGTCAGCGGCGAGGCGGCCTGCTCGATGCTCTGGGCGAAGCCGAAGACCCGGCCCTGTCGCTGATACGGGACAACGCGTTGCAGCACGGTCTGCTCGGCCGCCTCGGCGAACGGACCGAGCAGCATGTAGGCATAGAGCCCCACCGCGAGCACCGGGATCGAGGCGCGCATCGGGAACAGGACGGTGACCGTCCACAGCACCAGGTTGATCAACAGCAGCAGCCGGACCGGTCGGTCGGTGAGTCCGAGCTTGGCCACCAGCAGCCCGCCGACGATGAAGCCGGTGCTGAGTACGCCCCACAGCAACCCCCAGGCCTGCACCGGCATCAGGTCCAGCCCGTACGCATCCATCAGCGCCATGAACGCTCCGCCGAGGAAGTTGTTGAAGCAGGAGAAGAGGATCAGCGCCAGCAGGCCGGGCACGGACCGGACCACCCGTAACGTCCCGGCCAGATCGACACGCCGGCGGCCGTCGGCGTCGGCCTCGGCGGCCGCGGCAGTGGGCACCGGCACGAAATGCAGATGCAGCACGGACAGTCCGAGCACCACCAGGGCCATCGTCAGTACGCCGTACATGCCGTTCCAGCCGACCAGCAACCCGCTGATCACCGAGGTTGTCAGGAAGCTGACGCCATTGGCCGTGCCGACCAGGCCGTTGGCGCGATCGCGACGATCCGCGTCGATCAGCAGGGTGACCAGC
>DATCVL010000080.1:0-14950 GCA_036566865.1 Microlunatus sp. | reverse complement strand
CCTTGATCATCCCGGCGAGCTCGTCGGGATCGCGACGCAGCGCCTGACGCAGGGTGGCATAGCCGCCCTGGCGTTCGTAGTTGGTGAGCTTCCAGGCACGCTCGTCGGCCCAGTTGCGGGTCAGGACCGGGGTAATCGGATCGGTCACTTCGCCTCACCCTCGTTAGCTTCTGCTTCGGCCCGTTCTCGTTCAGCCTTGGCGCGTTCGGCCTCGGCCTTGGCCTGAGCCGCCTCGTCCGGGGTCGGTGCCCGCCAGCCGTTCTTGCTGGCGATCTTGATCCCGAGCTGGGACTGCGGCCCGGACGTCGGTCCCTCGTCGGCGCGCCCGTCCGGATAACCGGCCAGCACCCGCTCGGACTGTCGCCAGGTGCAGATCCGGGCGCCGCGGGTGGAGGTGACCTCTTCGCCGCTGCGCAGCCGGTCCACCAGCTCCACGGCCGATTCGGGGCTCTGGTTGTCGATGAACTCCCAATTGACCATCACCACCGGCGCGAAGTCGCAGGCCGCATTGCACTCGACCCGCTCCAAGGTGATCTTGCCGTCCGCGGTGGTCTCGTCGTGACCGACCCCGAGGTGCTTGCTGAGCCGGTCGAAGACATCGTCGCCGCCCATGATCGCGCACAGCGCGGTGGTGCAGACGCCGACGTTGTACTCGCCGTTGGGCCGACGCTTGTACATCGTGTAGAACGTCGCCACCCCGGAGACATCGGCGGTCGAGATGCCCAGGATCTCTGCACAGGCTTCGATCCCGGCCGGTGTGATCCGCCCCTCGACACTCTGCACCAGGTGCAGCATCGGCAGCAGCGCGGAACGTGACTGCGGGTAGCGAGCGGCGATCTGGCGCAGCTCCTCCAGCGTCTTCTCACCGATCTCGGTCTCGGTCACCGTGGTGTCGATCGGCTCCGGCCGATGAGCGTTCGGATCGGTCGGCGTGACGCCTGGCGGGATCTGACCGAACTGATCGGTCCGTTTGCCGTCGAGCGTGTTGCGCTGTCCGTTGGTTTGATTCACCGGGTTCTCGTTCACCGGTCGACACCTCCCAGAACCGGGTCGAGTGTTGCGATGTTGACCACCACGTCGGCGATGAAGCCTCCCTCGGAGAGGGCCGGCAATGCCTGCAGGTGATGGAAGCTCGGGTCCCGGAAATGCACCCGGAACGGGCGGGTCCCACCGTCGGAGACCACATGGGCGCCGAGCTCACCCTTGGCACTCTCGGTCGGCACGTAGGCCTGCCCCGGCGGCACCCGGAATCCCTCGGTGACCAACTTGAAGTGATGGATCAACGCCTCCATCGATTCACCCATGATGTGCTTCAGGTGCTCGTTGGAGTTGCCCTGACCGTCGGAGCCGATCGACAGCTGGGCCGGCCAGGCGATCTTCGGATCATCGACCATCACCCGCTGTCCCTGGGTGTCTTCCAGTCGCTTCACGCACTGGTCGATGATCTTGACGCTCTCCCACATCTCGTCGACCCGGTTCAGGAAGCGGGCGTAACCGTCGGCCTCGTCGCGGACCGGGATGTCGAAGTCGTAAGTCTCGTATCCGCTGTACGGCAGCGCCTTGCGCAGGTCGTAGTCGTAGCCGGCCGCCCGCAGGACCGGTCCGGTGACACCGAGCGCCATACAGGCAGCAAGATCAAGATGTCCGACCCCGATCAGACGGCTGCGCACGATCGGATTCATGTTGGCCAGCTTGCCGAACTCCGGCATCTGCTTCTTGATCGACTTCAGCGTGTCCTTGAGCAGCTGCAGACCGTGATCGGGAAGATCCTGGGCGACGCCACCCGGCCGCATGTAGGCGTGGTTCATCCGCAGCCCGGTCACGGCCTCGAAGAAGTCCATGATCTTTTCCCGCTCACGGAAGGCGATCGTCATCATCGTGGTCGCACCGAGCTCCATGCCGCCGGTGCCCAGCGCCACCAGGTGGGACGCGATCCGCATCCACTCCGACATCAGCACCCGGATGATCTTGGTGCGCTCGGTGATCTGATCCTCGATGTCGAGCAGCTTCTCCACACTCAGGACGTAGGCGAGCTCGTTGTGCAACGGCATCACGTAGTCCATCCGGGTGCAGAAGGTCACGCCCTGGGTCCAGGTGCGGTACTCCATGCTCTTTTCGATGCCGGTGTGCAGGTGTCCGATGCTGGACCGCAGCTCGGTGACCGTCTCACCGTCGAGTTCCAAGATCACTCGAAGCACGCCGTGGGTGGACGGGTGCTGCGGGCCCATGTTGACGACGATGTGCTCGTCGTCGCGTTCGACCTGCTGGTTGACGACCTCGTCCCAGTCGCCACCCATCACGGTGTAGACGGTGCCCTCGGCCGCCTCCTCACCCGGAGCGGCGAAAAGATCTTCGTTCGTGGACGCGCTCATCGAACTACTCCTTGCACAGGGAAGCGATTCAGCCCGGCAACGCGCGACAACCCGCACTTGTGGAATACACCCGCGGCCGCGTATGCCACCGAGGCGAGCTGATCGGCCTCGGTGACCACGCCCAGGGCTTCGGGGTTCGTCCCCCGCGTGAGCGAAGCGAGCATGTTAGTTGTAGCTCCTTCTGTTGTCAGGAGAAGGGATCGTGGCGCCCTTGTACTCGACCGGGATGCCGCCGAGCGGGTAGTCCTTGCGTTGCGGGTGACCGGGCCAGTCATCCGGCATCAGGATCCGGGTCAGGTGCGGGTGACCGTCGAAGATGATGCCGAACATGTCGAAGGTCTCCCGCTCGTGCCAATCGGCACCCGGGTAGACGCTGACCACCGACGGGATGTGCGGATCGCCTTCCGGTGCGGAGACCTCCAACCGGATCCGCCGGTTGTGGGTCAGCGAGGCCAGGTGATAGACCGCATGCAACTCGCGACCGGTGTCGGTCGGGTAGTGCACGCCGGAAACTCCGCTGAACAACTCGAACCGCAGATGCGCATCGTCGCGGATGATCTTGACCAGTGCGAGCAGATGATCACGATGCACATGCAGGGTCAGATCACCGCGTTCGATCACGACCTTGGTGATCACGTTCGGCGTGTTCGGCATCAGCTCGGCGATCCGGTCCACCGCGGCGTCGTACCAACCGCCGTACGGGCGCTGGCTCGCCGGCTGGAATTCGATCACCCGGCGGAGCCGGCCGTAGCCGGACGTGTCCGGCGTGCCGGTGGCTCCGAACATGCCGTCGCGGACGGCGAGGATCTCTGGTCCTTCGGCGCTGCCCGGCCCGGTCGGGGCGGGCTCCAGATCGGCCCGCTCGGTCGGTCCTCCGGCCGGATGGGCATCCGGCGGGGTCGGCGGAACCTTCTCCTTGGTCTCCACGGCATCCTTACCCGGCTGCTGGGCGTTCGCGTCGTTTGCGTCGGGGGTCCCCGCGTCCTTCGGGTCCTTGTCCGTCACCGCAGCAAGCCCTTCTGTTCGATGGTGGCGGGCTTGGCGAGGGCGAGCTTCTCGTTCTCCTGCTCGGCCAGCTCCTTGTTCGAACCCATCGGTGCACGCTCGACCTTGAGCTTGCGCAGCTTGAAGATGCCGTCGATCAGCATCTCCGGCCGCGGCGGGCAACCGGGCACGTACACGTCGACCGGAACGATGTGATCGACACCCTGGACGATCGCGTAGTTGTTGAACATGCCGCCGCTGGAGGCGCACACGCCCATCGACAGCACGAACTTCGGCTCGGCCATCTGGTCGTACACCTGACGGACGATCGGCGCCATCTTCTGGCTGACCCGGCCGGCAACGATCATCAGATCGGCCTGCCGGGGGCTGTTGCGGAAGACCTCCTGGCCCCAGCGCGCGGAGTCGAACCGCGGCGTACCCATGGTCATCATCTCGAACGAGCAGCAGGCCAGGCCGAAGGTGACCGGCCAGAAGGACGCGCTGCGGACAGCGCCGGCCAGTGCCTCGACGGTGGTGAGCAGGATCCCGCTCGGGAGCTTTTCCTCAAGTCCCATATCGAATTCAGCTCCTGGTGCGAGTCGGTGTGCGGCGAGTTGGATGCAGTGACAGCCGGTTCATGATCAATCCCACTCCAGACCGCCGCGCCGCAGGATGTAGAAGTAGGCCACGAACACGGTGACGATGAACAGACCCATCTCGACCAGGGCGAAGACACCCATCTGGTCGAAGGAAACCGCCCACGGGTAGAGGAAGACGATCTCGATGTCGAAGACGATGAAGAGCATCGCGGTCAGGTAGTACTTGACCGGGAAGTGTCCACCGCCGGCCGGCTGCGGGGTCGGCTCGATGCCGCACTCGTAGCTGTCCAGCTTGGCCCGGTTGTACCGCTTCGGACCGACCAGCATGCTGGCCGTGATGGTCAGTGCCACGAACGCGGCAGCGATGATCAGGGCGATCACGAACCCGGTGTAGAGGCTCATCGCGTGGTTCCTTCCCTATCCGAACTCGGCGGCACATTCGTCCAAGCGCTCTTGGGCGAGGTCATCAGATCCATCCCTATCGCACCGAGTTGCCGGCGCTGCAGCCGGGATCGCCCCGGACTGATCGGCATGGACCGGGTAGCTGCTCGGGACGCGTTCCCGATCTTGATCACCCGGTTGTTGATCATGTGATTGTGGGTCATCTGGTGTCTGCTCATGAGGCCGGGGCGATCTTGGACAGTCCATTGACGATCCGGTCGTAGATGTCACCGTCACGGTGATCGGTCAGGTTGGACAGCATCTTCAGGGTGAACTGCATGACCACCTTGCGGGGCAGACCGTACTTGACGGCCACCTTCATCAAGGCGGGCTGCCCGATGATCTTGGTGAAGACCCGGCCAAGTGTGTAGTAGCCGCCCCAGGTTTCCCGCAGCACGGCCGGATATCCCTGTAATGCCTTCTCCGCACTCGGGGTCCCGACGCCGCGGTAGTGCGCCTCGGCGATCGCGTTGGCCGCCATCTCGGCCGACTCCATCGCGTACGGGATGCCCTCGCCGTTGAACGGACTGACCATGCCGCCGGCGTCGCCGATCAGCAGCAACCCCCGGCTGTAGTGCGGGGTCCGGTTGAAGGCCATCGGCAGCGCCGCGCCGAGCACCCGGCCGACCTGGTTCTCGTCCCGGAAGCCCCACTCCTGCGGCGTGTTGTCCATCCAGACCTTCAGCATCTGCCGGTAGTCGACCTTGCCGAACGCCTTGGACGTGTTGAGGATGCCCAGGCCGACATTGCAGGTACCGTCGCCGAGCGGGAAGATCCAGCCGTAGCCGGGAAGCAGGTTGGACTCCCCCGGCTTGCCGTCCCACAGCTCGGGCCAGGACTCGATGTACGGACTGTTGTGCAGCGGGCTCTTGTAATAGGTCCGCACCGCAACACCCATCGGCAGGTTCTCCCGCCGGTTGATCCCCATCGCAATGCTGATCCGGGTGGAGTTGCCGTCCGCGGCGACCACCAGCGGCGCGGTGAATCGGCGGCCGTCCTTGGTGATCACTCCGGCGATCCGGTCGGTGACCGGGTCGATGATGGGCTCGGTCACGTTGGCCAACTCGTACAACTTGGCGCCGGCGGCGACCGCATTGTTGGCCAGAAGTTGATCAAAGTCGGCCCGCTGCCGAGTGACACCGAATCCCGGCCAGTCGGTCAGGTCCGGCCAGTCAAGATCCCAGTGCCGCCCGCCGGCCCAGAACCGCAGACCGCGCTGATGGGCCCAGCCGTTCTCCTGGGAGATGTCGATGCCGAGCTTGATCAACTGCTTGGTGCCGCGCGGGGTGAGCCCGTCGCCGCAGACCTTCTCCCGGGGGAACTTGGTCTTCTCCAGCAGCGAGACGTGCAGTCCGCTGCGGGCCAGGTAGGTGGCCGCCGCCGAACCGCCCGGGCCGGCTCCGACCACAATCACGTCACTCTCGATGGCACCCTGCTGCGACGGCGCAGAACCGGTCGAAGGACCGGCGCCAGCCGACCGACGGGAACCCGAGGCGACCTCGGGGACGTTCAGACGATCGGGCGTGGGGGCACCGGAATCGGGGCTGGGTGTGTCGGAACCGGATGTGGGTGCGCCGGAACCGGCCGCCGCGTGCACGCGATGCGACCCAACTCCCGATTGGGGAGTCGCGCTGCCGTTCATGGACCTCTCCGGGGACTTAGTGAAACTCTTCACTAGCTAGTGGTCACTCTACGACGCAACCGCCGCCCGAGTCACGCCGGTACCTGCGCTAGTGAACCGGGCCGGGCGGATTCGGTCAACTTCGCGCGTCCACGGGCATTTCCCCTAGCCAGCAAGGAGATTTACGCAACTCTCATGTTGCGTAAAAGTTGGCGGTTGGTGCTTGCTTCCTGCCCTCCTCGGCGATCTCGAACCGCTCTTTACTTGTCCCTTGCCGACCGGAGTGCGGCCCTGCTCGTGACCGTCCGGTGGTCGTTGGGCGGGTCAGTGGCGGCGTCTTTGTACGTTTTCCGACCACGGTCGAGGTTCGGAGCGGCCAGGCCCTCGCACCCCGGGCGTTTTCCAACCACGGTCGAGGTTCGGCGCGGCCAGGCCTCGCACCCCGTGCGTTTTCCAACCACGGCCGAGTTCCAGAGCGGCCAGGCCCTCGCACCTTCGTACGTTTTCCAACCACAGCCGACATCCGCACCAGCCCAGGCCCCCGCACCCCGCACGTTTTCCAACCACAGCCGACATCCGCACCAGTTCGCTCATCGCCACCGCGGTCGAGTTCCGCAGCTGCCCGGCACCGGCACCCCGTACGGCTTCCGATCACGGTCGAGTCCAGAGCAGCCCCCACAGGCGCCCCGGCACGTTTTCCAACCACAGCCGAGTTCCAGGGCAGCCCATTGCCGGCACCCGTACGTTTTCCGACCACAGCCGAGTTCCGAGGCAGCCACCCCCGGCACCCCGTACGTTTTCCGACCACAGCCGAGTTCCGAGGCAGCCCATCGCCGGCACCCCGTACGTTTTCCAACCACAGCCGACATCCGCACCAGCCCAGCGCTGGGGAAGTTCGAACGACGCCCGGGCTGACTCGCTCCTGCATTCGGCAGCACTGGTTACCAAAATCGGGCAGATCCCTGGCAGGCGGCGCACTTTGGCAACCGCGGTGGCCATTGCGCAGAGCGCGGGATCTCGGGGCCCGGATCCACGGGCGCGACCATGATCAGATTCCGGCGACACAACCACGCAGTCCGGTCGTCGAGCACGAACCGGCGCCGGCCACGTCGGCGAGGTCCCGACGATCCCGAATCGAGGGGAACCCGGCACCACACCACAACCAAGATCACGCTCCGGCGAGACGGCTCGAGCCCGCCACACAGTCGAGCCCGGCGCCGGCCGAAGAAGTCAGCGACCGTCCCGGGGGCCGAACGCGCTGATCGCGTCGAAGTCGGAGATGGCGTCCGAGAGGTATTCGTCGACCCACTGCTCCACCTGCGGGTAGCCGCTGTCGGCGACCACCTGCCGCCGGACCTCGGCCAGGTCGACGGGGGTGTGTCGGAGGCTGACGTTGCCGTTGTCCAGCAACACCCAGTTACCGCCCGGGCGTCCGTACGGCATCCCGATGCTGCCCGGATTGATCACCAGCCGCCGATCCACCAGCCGAACGAACGGCATGTGGGTGTGGCCGCAGACCACGGTCCGGATCTCATCGCCGAGTTCGCCGAAGACCTCGATCCACTGCTGCATCCGGGTGTCGACCAGGACCACTTCGTTGTCGTCGCGCGGTGTGCCGTGACAGAAGGCGACCGGCCCGAACCCGTCGATCTCCAAGATCACCGGGTGCGGCAGGCCCGCGAGCAGCGCGGCTTGTTGATCATCGATTTGTCCGGCCACCCAGGCCGAGATCGGATCCGGTACGGCCAAGCTCGGGTCGGTTCGCAACGCCACCACTTCGCGATCGGCGTTTCCTCGGACCAAGATCAACTTCTCGCCGAGCTCGGCAAACCGTTGCAGTACGGCGATCGGCTGCGGTCCCGCGACGTGGTCGCCGGTGATCACGATGCGTTCGCAGGACCGGACGTCCTCCTCGGCCAGCACCGCATCCAGGACCGGCAGCACGCCATGGACATCGGACAGGACTGCAACTGTGCTCGACACGACGGCAACGGTAGTCGCCAGGGGCACCCGACGCCGCCGACTTCGCCGCGAGCAGATCCGCTATCAGAGGCCGCCCGAAGTCGTCGGCCGTCGCGGCCAGGATCGCCTCGGGTGTGTCGTCCTGCCGGTCGCGCAGGCCCGACCTGTCAAGAACCGAGGGCGTCGCGCATCGGCACCAGTTTTGCCGCCGATTCGGCCAACTCGGCCACCGGGTCGGACTCGGCAACGATGCCGCAGCCGGCGTAGAGCCGGATCTGCCTGGGATCATCAGGGTTGATCCGGCCGCAGCGCAGGGCGATGGCCCACTCGCCGTCACCGTCGGCGTCGATCCAACCGACCGGGCCGGCGTACCGGTTGCGATCAAGCTGCTCGAGCTCGGCAATGGTCGCCCGGGCCACGTCGGTCGGCGTACCGCAAACTGCGGCCGACGGATGCAGGGCGGCTGCCATCGCGAGCGAGCTCGCGTCCGGGCCGGCGACCGCCGTGACATCGGTGGCCAGATGCAGCACGTTGGGCAGCTCCAACACGTACGGCGCGTCCGGGACGTTCATCCCCGAGCAGTACGGCGCCAACGCGCGGGCGACCGAGTCGACCGCGTACTCGTGCTCCTGAAGATCCTTACTGGATTGGGAAAGCGCCGCAGCCAGAGCAAGATCATGATCGGCGTCGTCGGAGCGACGGATGGTGCCGGCCAGCACCCGGGAGGTGGCCAGACCGGACTCACGCCTGATCAACATCTCGGGTGTCGCGCCGACCAGCCCGTCGACGTGGTACGTCCAGCAGGACGGGTATTCGGCTGCCAGCCGTCCGACCAGCCAGCGGGGATCGATCGCATTGTCGGCGATGGCGACCAGTTCTCGCGCCATCACCACCTTGCCGAGGTCGCCGGTGTTGATTCGGCGTACCGCCTCGGCGATCATGCTCTCCCACTCGGGCCCGGACAGGTTGCCGTCGGCATAACTGACCGCGCCCGGAGGTTGCAACGGCTGCAACGGGGGCGTCCAGACATCGTCACCGTCATTGCTGATGGTGGTTCGCCAAGCGCGATCGCCGCGCCGGCCGATCACCACCTGCGGGATGATCAACACCGACTCGCTCGGGGTGTTGTCGGGATCGAAACAGAAGCTGCCGAAGGCCACGAATCCCGCGCCGGCCGGCTCTTCTCCACTCAGCGCACGATCCACCACGACCTGTCCGCTGGTCTCCCGCCACCATTGCTCGGCTTCCTCGATGGAGGTCGCCTTGTGCCGGGCCACCTCGCCGAAGGCGATCATGCCCTCACCCCGACGGATCCACGCCAGGGCGCCCGAGTCCGGCAACAGCGGCAGCAGCGATCCGGGGTCGTCGATCTCTTCGGTCGACACGTGCAGTCGCGGTGATTCGACCGGACCGCCCCCGGAGAGAATCTTGCTCACGCGGCTCAGCGTAGCCGCGGTACGCCGGTCAGATGGGCTGCGCCGGTGTGAGATGCACCGCTCGCCGAGTTTGCTATTCGGTGGCCCCGGGCGGCGATTTTCGCCATCATCGTGCCCATCATTGTCCCATCCCGGAGAGTTTCGTGACCTCTACCACGACGCCGCGCGTCCCGCTGTCCGTCCCCGTCGCCAACACCGCCCAACGTCCCGAGTGGGAGCAGTTGCCGGCTGCCGTACGCGACTGGGTCGAAGATCAACTCGGCGCGGCGGTGACCGACAGCCGATCCCAACGCAGCGGTTACACGCCCGGATTCGCCTCCCGGGTCGGCCTGGCCGACGGCCGGCGGGCATTCGTCAAGATCGCGGGTTGGGGCAAGGAATGGCTGCTCGAGTCGTACGCGAAGGAGGCGTTGAAGCGGCGTACGCTGCCGGCCGGTGTACCGGCACCGCAACTGCTGGCCGACGGGCGCGCCACGATCGACGGCCAGGAATGGCAGTCGTTGATCTTCGTCGACATCGACGGCCGCCCGCCACACCGGCCCTGGCGGATGGCCGAGGCCACTGCCGCGGTCAAGGCCGTGGAACGCACCGCACAACTGCTGACCCCGGCCCCGACGGGCTTCGACTGGCTGCCGTTGAGCGCCGAGTTGGGCGATCTGCCGCCGGACAAGGAGCAGGCGATCGAGGAGTGGTTCGCCGACCACGTCGACGAGATGCGTGAACTCGTCCTCGGGTTCGCCGACCGCTGTGTCGGCAACACCTTGGTGCATGCCGATCTGCGAGACGACAACATGATCATCGGCGCCGACGGCACGGCCTGGATCTGCGACTGGAACTTTCCGATGCTGGGCAAGCCGTACGTGGACCTGGTCACCCTTCTGTTGTCGATCCGTGGCGACGGCCTGGACGCCGATGCGATGCTCGCCGCCAGCCCGCTGGTCACGGCGGAGGACGCGGACGGAATCGACAGCCTGCTGGCCGATCTGTCCCTCTACTACGTGATTGCCGCCGACCGCCCCGCGGCAGACGGCTCACCGTACCTGCGTCGACATCAGGCCTGGAATCGCGACGTGACCATCGGCTGGCTCGCCGACCGCCGCGGCTGGAACTGATCGGAACGGATCTGCCCAGGGCAGATCTGCGGTGGGCAGATCTGCGGTGGGCAGATCGGCTCCGTTTGTTCGCGATCTTCGCGCAGAGTTGATCATGACGTCCGAAACAAGGAGATTTCATGATCAACTCTGTCGACCCTCGACGTGAGGGCGGGCCGCAACTCCGTGCCGGTCTCGATGATCAGCTCGCCCAACGACTGCTGGAACAACGCATCGTGGTGCTCGGCCAACAGGTCGACGACGCGATCGCCAACCGGCTCTGTGCCCAACTGCTGCTGCTGTCGGCCGAGGACTGCCGCGCCGACATCAGTCTCTACATCAATTCGCCGGGCGGGTCGGTGACGGCCGGACTGGCGATCTACGACGTGATGAAGCTGATTCCCAACGATGTCAGCACGCTGGCCATGGGATTGGCTGCCAGCATGGGGCAGTTCCTGTTGTCCGCGGGCACCAAGGGCAAGCGCTACTGCCTGCCTCACGCCCGGGTGCTGATGCATCAGGGCTCGGCCGGCATCGGCGGCACCGCCGCCGACATCGAGATCCAGGCCGAGAACCTCGACTACACCAACACCTTGATCAACACCTTGATCAGCGAGCACACCGGTCAGACCAAGGCGACGATCGATGCAGACTCCGGCCGGGACCGATGGTTCACCGCCGACGAGGCTCTGCAGTACGGCTTCATCGACAGCGTGGTGACCGAAGTGGCCGACGTCCGCCCTGCCGTCCGCGCCCGATCCGCTCGACTCTGAGCCAGAAGGAGAAGTTGATCATGAGTCAGTACACCATCCCGTCGGTTCTGGAGCGGACCATCCGCGGGGAACGAGTCTCCGACATCTACTCCCGGCTGCTCAGCGACCGGATCGTCTTCCTGGGCACGCCGATCGACGACGGCGTCGCGAATGTGATCATCGCCCAATTGCTGCATCTGGACTCCGAGGACGCCGGGGCCGAGATCGGGCTGTACATCAACTCGCCCGGCGGTGATCTGACCGCACTGATGGGGATCTACGACACCATGCAGTTCATCAGCGCCGACGTGGCCACGGTCTGCATCGGACAGGCTGCCTCGTCTGCGGCGGTACTGCTGGCTGCCGGCGCGGCCGGCAAACGTTCGGTACTGCCGCACTCACGGGTGCTGCTGCATCAGCCGTCGGCCGGGGCGGAGGGAACCATCCCTGATCTTGCCATCCAGGCCAAGGAAGTGATCCGGCTGCGTGGCCAGATGAACGAGATCCTCAGCCGGCACACCGGTCAGCCGGTGGACAAGATCAAGACCGACACCGATCGCGATCTCGTCCTGGCCCCCGACCAGGCGATCTCCTACGGAGTCGTGGATCGGGTGATGCAGCCCCGCCAGGTGCAGGCGTACAAGATCGGTTGATCAACCCGCCAACTCCTCGGCGCGGCCCTTCTGGTGCAGCCAGCACCGGACCCAGTGGCCGTTGCCGAGGTCGGTGCGTTCAGGCAAATCCCGGCGACACTCGTCCATCGCGAACGGGCACCGCGGATGGAAGCGGCAGCCGGCCGGCGGATCGACCAGGCTCGGCGGCTCGTCCGGGCCGTCGGCATCGTCCAGATCGCCGGTGAAGTCGTCCCGTTCCCGGCCGGGATCGGGCGAGGCGTCGACCAGCAGCTTGGTGTACGGATGCATCGGCTGCTGGATCACCGCATCCTTCGGGCCGGATTCGATCATCTGCCCGGCGTACATCACCGCAACGTCGTCGCACAGATAGCGAGCCGAGGCGATGTCGTGGGTGATGTAGAGCAGGGCCAGCCCCTCCTCGTCCCGCAGCCGGGCCAACAGGTTGAGCATGTCCAGCCTGATCGACACGTCCAACATCGAGATCGGCTCATCACCCAGCAGCACCGCAGGTTGGACCGCGAGCGCTCGGGCGATCACCACCCGTTGGCGCTGCCCACCGGACAATTCGTACGGCAGCTTGTCGAGGAAGTCCTCGGCCGGAGTCAGTCCGACCCGCTCGAGCAACTCGGCCGCCTGTCGACGCGCATCGGCACGATTCTTGGCGTGCCGGTGGATCCGCAGCGGCCGCTCCAGGTTGTAGCTGATCTTGTGGCCGGGATGCAGCGAGCCGAACGGGTCCTGGAAGATCAACTGCACGGACCGGAAGTACTCCTTGTCCGGTCTCCCCTTCACCGACAGGCCGCGCAGCCGGATGCTGCCGGAGGTGACGGAGTAGAACCGCGCCAGCAACCTCGCCAGCGTGGTCTTGCCGGAGCCGCTTTCCCCTACCAGGGCGACAATCCGACCTGGTTGCAGGGAGAGACTGACGTCCTCGACCGCCTGAACCGTGCTGCTGCGGCCGGCACCGTCTCGGACCCGGAAGTGCTTGGTGACGTGGGTGGCCTCCAGCACCGGCGGTTTCGGCACCGGACGGGCACGATCACGGACACCGGGGTCGACGGTGGTCATCATCTCTCCTCACTGACAGACGCGGGGACTCACGGACGCGGGACTTGCGGACGGGAAAGCTCAAGGCCGCGGGCCCAGGCAGACTCGGTTGATCATCGAACGGCTGCACCCGATGCGAGGGCGCGGCACCGAGCCGGCCCGGGTCGTGCAGGTGACAGGCCGCTTGTTGATCACCGAGCGACCGCAGCTCGGGCCGGCGGTCGGTGCAGGCGTCGAACGCCTCCGAACAGCGCGGCGCGAACGCGCAGCCGGCCGGCAATCGGTTGAGGTTCGGCGGTGTCCCCGGGATCCCGGTGAGCTTGGTCAGCTCGGCATGCAGCGGTGGGAACGAGTCCCGCAGTCCACGGGTGTAGGGATGACGCGGCTGGTGGTAGATCTGAGCGGCGCTGCCGATCTCGACGATCCGGCCGGCGTACATGATCGCGATCCGGTCCGCCAGCTCCAGCAACAACGACAGGTCGTGGGTGACGAAGACGACGGCAAACCCCAACTCCTGACGCAGCCGGAGGATCTGACGGACGATCTGTCGCTGCATCACCACATCCACTGCGGTGGTCGGCTCATCCATCACCACCAGCTTCGGACGGCAGGCCAGGGCCAACGCAATCATGGCCCGCTGTCGCATGCCACCGGACAGCTCATGCGGATAGCTGCGGACCCGATTGGCCGGAATGCCCACCATGGCCAGCAGTTCGATGGTCCGATCGAAGACGTCCTGACTGCCGATCGACCGGTCGTGTTCACCGATCACGTCGGCGAACTGGGCGCCGAGTCGCATCACCGGGTTGAGGGCGTCCATCGCACTCTGCAGCACGATCGAGACCGTGTTCCAGCGATAGCGGCGCAACTCGTCTTCGGCCAGCGCGACCAGGTCGACGCTGCGACCTTGATCATGGAGCAGGATCTGCCCACCGGTGGTGGCAGCCGGCGGGCGCTGCAGCCTGGTCAGCGCCGTGATCAAGGTCGACTTGCCGGAGCCTGACTCGCCGGCCACACCGAGGATCTCACCCCGATGAAGATCAAGATCGACGTCCGCGCAGGCGGTCACAGGACGCTCACCGAGGTATTGCACGGTCAAGCCCCGTACCTCGAGCAGTGGCCGGGCTTGATCATCAACCCGACCCGCGGTGCTGTCGCTCTGCTCGGGTGATGCCGGCTTTCTCATGCCGCTGCCTCCTGCTGTGTCGTCATCGCGGCCTGTCGGGTCCGACGGAGGATCTTCCGGCGGGCGCTGCGCAGCTTCGGGTTGGCGATCTCGTCGACGCCGAAGTTGATCAAGCCGGTTGCGGTGCCGATCGCCGCGATGCACAGCCCCGGTGGGATGAACCACCACAACTGGCCGTTCAGAATCGCATTCTGTTGCTGGGCGTTCTGGATCATCGTGCCCCAACTGATGGTGCCGGGATCGGAGATGCCGAGGAACGCCAGTCCGGCCTCGGCCAGTACCCCGCCGATCAGGCCGTGCAGGAACATCGCCGACACCCAGCCGGACAGCTGCGGGAAGACCTCGACGAAGATCAACCGAGGACGGCCCTCACCGAGCATCCGCATCGCCATGGTGAAGTCGCGATTGCGCAGGCTCATCGTCTGCGCCCGCAACGATCGGGCCCCGCCGGCCCAGCCGAAGACGCCGATCACCAGCGCGATCATGATCGGCCCGGTGCCTTCGACGTAACCGGCGACGACCAGGGTCAGGGCGAAGACGGGCATCACGATGAACAGGTTGGTGACGAAGTTGAGCACCATCCCGACGGTGCCGCCGAAGAACCCGGCCGTGACACCGAACAAGATCGACAAGGTGGTGCTGATCAGTGCTGCCAGCACCCCGACCAGCAACGAATTGCGGGCGCCGGCGATCAGCTGTGCCAGCACGTCCTGCCCGGTCGAGGTGGTACCCAGCAGGTGTGCCGAACTGGGCGGTTCGCCGATCGCGTAGTAGTTCAGAGCCGCGGCGTTGTAGCCGAGCACGGTCTCGTTGAACCATGGACC
>DATCVL010000079.1:0-12749 GCA_036566865.1 Microlunatus sp. | reverse complement strand
CCGACTACGACCGGCTCGGCCGAACGGTCGCCGAGACGGGTCCGGACGGAAGCACGAGTACATACAAGTACGACTTGTGTGGTCGGGTGCTCGAGCACACCGATGCGGCCGGTGCGACCACCCGGATCGAACGCGACCCGGCAGGCAGGCCGATCGCGATCACGCATCCGATGGGCACCACCTATCGCTACGAATACGACGCCTGCGGTCGCCGGATCGCCACGATCGACACCGACGGTTCCCGCTACGGGTTCGACTTCGACGGCGATGGTCGGTTGGTCGGTGAGGTGTGGCCGACGGGTGAGCGGACCCGGATTTCCTATGACTCGTGTGGCCGGATCGTCGAGCGGTTCGAGCCCGGTCAGGGCACGGTCCGGTATGGCTACGACCGAGTCGGCCGGGTGGTCCGGATCAATGACGGTTGGTACGGCCGGCGACTGTTTTCCTACGACGCTGCGGGCCAACTCGCTTCGGCGACCAATGCTGCTGGTGGACAGACTCGGTTCGAGTACAACGAGTTGGGCCAGTGTGTGGCGATGGTGGATCCGTTGGGTGGTCGGACCGAGCGTCGCTTCGACTCGATGGGGCGACTGCTCGCCCAGACCGATCCATTGGGTCGGATGACCCGCTACGGCTACGACGCCGCCGGTCGACAGACCCGGCGAAGCGACCCCACCGGCACCGAGTTGTCGTGGACCTACGACGACACGGGACGGCTGACCGATACCCGGGCCGGAGACCGACTTCTCTCGAGCGTCGAGCGGGACTTTGCTGCTCGCACCATGCGGATCCGTGAGCCGGGAGCAGGCGATTCCGGCACGGTCAACGAGTTGGTCTGGGATGAGAACGGACAACTGGTCCGCCGGATGCGTGGGGCGACCGGGCTGTCCTGGAGCTACGACGCCGACCGGCGGCGGACCGCGTTCACCCGTACCGACGGAACGCAGACGCGCTACGAGTACGACCAGGCCGGACGGGTGTCGGCGGTCGATGAGCCGGGCCTGGGTCGGGCGACCATCGACCGCGACAGCATCGGCCGGATCGTGTCGATGGCGGCTCCCGGCCTGCATGCGACCTGGAGCTGGGATGGCGGCGCCATCACCGGCCACACCGTGGTCCGCGAGGGCGTCACCGAGACCACCGAGATCGACCGCGATGACATCGGCCGGGTGGTCGCTCAGACCACCAACGGTGTGCGCACTGCGTACAGCTATGACGAGGCCGGTCAGTTGATCGAGGCTCGGCGCGCAGACGGTCGGGTGACCGGCTACTCCTACGACCCGGCGGGCCGGCTGGTGCGGGAGACCGTGGACGGTCAGAGCATCGATTACAGCTACGACCGCGGCGGCCAGTTGCTCGCCACCAGGACTGCGGTCGGAGTGACCGAGTACGGCTACGACGCTTCGGGCCGACGGGTGCGGGAGACCGGACCGGACGGCGAGCGCAGGTTCGGTTGGGACGCCCGCGGGTTCTTGTCCAGCATCACCACGATCAGCCATGGCGCGGACAAGGTCACCGCGTCGACGCGGCAGTTGCGAGTCGACGCGCTGGGTGAGTTGGCTGATCTGGATGGTCAGCCGGTGGCCTGGGACACGGCGAGTTCGACGCCGGCGCTGGCCCAGGTCGGCGAGATCACGATCTCCAACTACGGGCCGTTGACCGCGCTGTTGCCTACTCCCGGTGGCAGCCAGGACACCGGCGTGGCCGGCTCAGGCATCGGCCGCGTCGACGATCCCGGTGACCAACCGTCGACCGGTTGGATGTCTCCGGACTGGCGTCCGCGGTCGACCGGTGAGGATCCGTGGGGTGTTGCCCCGGGGGCCGCACCGGCCGGGTTGCCGTCGGGTGTGGCCATCGGTGGGCAGGCCAACCTGCTCGTCGACGGGATGGAATGGATGCGGGCCCGGGTCTACGACCCGACCAGCCGCGGCTTCCTCTCGACCGACCCGCTCGATCCGGTGCCGGGTGCCGGCTGGGCCGGTAACCCGTACAGCTTTGCTGGCAATGATCCGCTGAACCAGTCCGACCCATGGGGCCTGAAACCTGTTACGGACAAGGAGTTGCAGGCCTACCGCGACTCCAACAACGGCGCGATCTCCAGTGCCTGGCATGCGACGACGTCGTGGGTGAAGAACAACTGGGAGTACATCGCCGCCGGAGCAATGATCGTCGGCGGCGTCGCCCTCATGTGCACGGGGATCGGTGGCCCGGCCGGAATCGCGCTGATGGCCGGTTCGGGTGCACTGATGTCGGCCGGTGCGTCGGTCGCGATCCAGAAGCATCAGAACGGCAGTGTCGATTGGGGCCAGGTCGCCGTCGATGGTGCGATCGGGGCGGTCTCCGGTCTGGCCGGCGGCGGTGCTGGCGCTGCGGCATTGCGGGCTGCCGGAAAGACCAGCCTGAACTGCTTCGGCCGGAGCGTGCTGACCGGTGCAGCCGCCGGAGCTGCCGACGGTGGCGTGAACGGCGGGCTGTCGTATGTGACCTCCGGCCAGCCGTTGACGGTGAACGGGTTCGTCGACGCCACCGTGAACGGGGCCACGACCGGCGGAGTCACCGGTGGTGTGGCCGGCGGAGCGATGTCCAAGGTCGGGCTCGGTGCCTGTTTCGTTGCCGGCACCCAGGTGTTGATGGGCGATGGTTCGTCGAAGAACATCGAGGACATCGAGATTGGTGACGAGGTCACCGCCGCCGACCCGGAGACCGGGGAAATCCACGCCCGGCGGGTGATCGACACCTATGTGCATGAGGACGTGCCCACCTACGATGTGGTCACGACTTCGGGCACGGTGACGTCCACCGCAGAACACCCGTTCTACGTCCAGGGCAGGGGCTGGACTCCGGTAAGTGAACTGCAGCCCGGCGACCGGCTGGTTGATCCGAAGGGCTCCGAGGTCGACGTCGTCGCAGTCGAGCCGACCGGCGAGACCGCGACCGTCTACAACTTCAACGTCGACGAGCTGCACACCTACCACGTACAAACCAACGGCGAAACGTGGGTAAGAGTCCACAACAGTTGCCAGAATGCCGACTTCGTGGTCAGCGAGCGCGGCACGGTCATCCCGACCAACCGGGCAAGGCTGGAGCAAGGCTTCCAGGACGCAGGTCTGCCGAGCCAGCCGACGGCCAGCCCGGGAACCGAATACACGATGCCGGATGGAACCTCGGTTCGTGTGATGGATCCGTCGGGGCAGGCGCCACAACGTGCCTCGTTCGAGAATGGCAACGGACAACCCGTCGACATGGATGGAAATACGCCCCAGCCGCCGAAGGGACTGACCAAGGGGCAGCGCAAGCAATGGGTTCGCGATCGCACTCACGTGGAGTTGGACTGATGACCGATGTTAGGGCTGAAGTAGGCGCAGCGCTGCCGTTGACGGTGGAGGGGATGGACGTTCTCGACCCGTTTGTGTCTATCTACGGCAGCGGTTGGAGTCTTGGCGTGAACTGCGATTGGAAGCTGTCGCGCGGAGATGAGATCGCGGTCACGTCGGAATCCGATGAGGAGGACATAACTCGGGCCTTCGAGGCTCTGATCGGGAAGGCTGTTGTCGATGTTGAGGTCGACGACGGCCTGTTTGACCCTACGTTCGGTTTTGACAGCGGCGAGAGGTTGACGGTGGTGGCCGACACCGATCTTGATCCGTGGGTGTTCAAGGCGGAGCAGTTCTCGCAGACTCTTGTGGGCCGTGGGCCCGAAGGGCACAAGGAGTGGTTGGGCCAACACTCGGTCTGAGGTGTGTTGCCGAGGTTGGGGACGAAATCGGTGCCTCCTGACGAGTGCGTGTCGGGAGTGACTGGCCCAGGGGCGCCGAGATGATGATCACTCTGCTGAGCCGGTGTTCTTCCGCTGGTTGGCGTTGAAGCGGGCCTTCTTCTGACGATTCCCACAGGTGTTCATGTCGCACCATCTGCGGGTGCGACTTTGGCTGGTGTCGAAGAAGGCGGCTCGACAGGTCGGCGATGCGCACAAGGCCAACCTTCCGTCCCGTTCGCCTGCGATGATGCTGATCGCGTCGGCGGCGATCACGCTGAGCGCATCCTGCACGCGGGAGTCCGAGTTGAGCCGCCACCGCCGATCGCCCTCAGGAGTCAGGACGGCTGCGGCCCGACCCTGAATGCTGCAGTCATTGATGACTTGGACAGCGGGCGCAGGGAGCTCGTCCTGGACCGCGGCGGCCGTCGCGGCGGCGTGAATCGCCTCCCTCAACTCCCGCGCGAGGTCGAGTTCGGCGGTGCTGCAGGACTCCACGGCAAGGCCGTTCAGGGAGAGCCAGTCGACCAGCCGCTGCGGCGTGGGAATGCGCTCCACAGCGTCGCCCTGACGCTCCGACAACGTCCCGGTGAAGCTGGTCGCCAGCAACGTACCGAGACGGAAATCAGGGAACCCATCGCGCATGGAACCACCTTAGCTGGTTGCGCTCCATCGGCCGACCGTGCTAGAACCGCCTTAGCCGGTTCAAGATGATCGTAGGCCGGTTCACCGATGACCTGGAGGTCTGATGCCGCAGGCATTTGAAGCCCACGCAACTGACGCTGACCTGGACGATCTGCGCGCGCGATTGTCCGCGGCGCGGTTGCCGGAGGCCGAGACGGTCCGTCGCGCCGCGCCCGACCCACGCCGCTGGGATCAGGGCGTTCCCCTCGCCGATCTCGTCGATGTCGTGAACTACTGGCGCACCGACTACAACTGGCGGTCGTTCGAAGAGCGTCTCGACCGGGTCGGCCAGTTCCGCACGACCATCGACGGTCTGGGAATCCACTTCCTGCACCGCCGATCCGCGCGGGCGGACGCCACACCGCTGATCATGACGCACGGCTGGCCGGGCAGCATCGCCGAATTCGTCGATGTCGTGGACGAGCTGGCAGATCCGAAGGATGCCGCCGCGCCGGCGTTCCACGTCGTGGTCCCGTCGTTGCCCGGCTTCGGCTACAGCGACAAGCCGGCCACCACCGGGTGGGGAACCGAAAAGATCGCGGCTGCCTGGGTGGAACTGATGGGAAGGCTCGGCTACAGCAAGTTCTTGGCCCACGGCGGCGACTGGGGCGGCAACATCACCACGGTCCTCGCCGGCCGGTTCCCCGAGCACGTTCTCGGCATCCACACAACGTTCGCGGAGGCACCGCCCGGGCTGACGACCGACGGGCTGACGGCGGTCGAACGCCAGTGGACCGAGGAAACCAGCGACTTCTACGAAGGCCCCCGCGGCGCGTACGCGAAGCAGCAAGCGACCCGACCGCAGACCATCGGCTATTCGCTCGTCGACTCCCCGGTCGGGCTTCTTGCCTGGATCCTTGACAAGTTCGCCGAGTGGTCTGACACCGAGGACAGTCCGTTCGAGACGATCTCTCGAGACCGGGTGCTGGACGACGTCACGCTGTATTGGCTGACCCGGACGGGTGCATCGGCGGCCCGCATCTACTACGAGAGCCACGACTCGCTGGACCCCGACCTTCGGGTCGACGTCCCGTCGGCAATCAGCATCTATCCCCGCGACATCGAGAAGTATCCGCGCCCCTGGTCAGAGCAGCGGTACCGACAGATCGTCCGCTGGAGGTCGCCCGAGAAGGGGGGACACTTCCCGTCGCTGGAGGTTCCCGAGGCTTTCGTCAAGGACCTGCAGGAAGGCCTCGCGGCGGTGCTCGCCGCTCATCGGTGAACCCGGCCGGGACGATGTCTCCGGACGCGCCGACCGGTGCGGATCTGTTGGCCGATCGGGCCGCCGTCGATCAGGGAATTCACCCCGTGGAATGGCATGATTCCTCTGTCATCGGCTCGCGTCAGGACGGATCTATCAGGTATGGCCTTCAACGAGGCTCTAGGCGCTTCCTACCGCCTCGGTGAACGCATCGGCAGCGGTGCTGCCGGGGAGGTGTGGCGGGCGACCGACCTCCGTACCGGTGAAACGGTCGCTGCCAAGATCCTGCGGCCCGAGCATGCGGCCGATCCGACCCTGGTGGAGCGATTCGTCCGGGAGCGATCGATCCTGATCGGCCTGCGCCATCCCAACATCGTCGCGGTACGCGATCTCGTCGTCGAGGGCGATCGGCTCGCCATCGTGATGGACTACCTGGACAGCGGATCGCTGCGGGACGCGTTGTCCGGGATGGGCAACGCGCCGGCCCACGTGGCCGCGAGGATCACCGCCGCCGTACTGGATGGTCTGGCCGCGGCCCACCAAAGGCAGGTCCTGCATCGAGACATCAAGCCGGACAACGTGTTGCTGCGGTCCGACTGGCGTGACCGCGACGACGGGATCAAGGTCACCGACTTCGGCATCGCCGGCCTGATCACCGACCGTCCCCGCAGTTCGACCGGGCTGATCGGGACTCCCGAGTACATGTCACCGGAGCTGATCACCACCGGTGCCGCCGGGCCGGCCACGGATGTGTACGGCGCCGGCATCCTGCTGTACGAGTTGATGGCCGGGCGGACGCCGTACGCGGGTCCGGGAACGGACTTCACCATCGCCTATCGGCACGTCACGGTCGAGCTGCCGCGGCTCGATCTGCCCGATCAGCTGTGGACGTTGCTGCAACGGCTACTGGCCAAGAATCCGAAGGCCCGGCCGTCTGCCGCCGACGCCGCGGCCGCGCTGCGTCGGCTGGACCGGTCGTTGCAGGACGTGCCGGCACTGGCCCCGGTCTCGGCACCGGAGGAATTCACCGAGGCGGCGCGCCCGGCGACGGCGCTTCGCAGCATCTTCACCGACCCGTCCGCGACGGTCGACGAGGGCACGGTGTCGACCCCGGCATCGCCGCAGTCGCCCGTGTCCTTGCCTGATCTGGGCACACCGACGCACGCGACCATCCATCGTCCGATGCCGCGGCGCAGTGTCGAGACTCCGGACGAGCCCGAGGGCGGCGAGGACGCGACCCCCGACCGTCCGTGGTGGCGTGCTCCGTGGGCGATCGCCGCAGCGGTCGGTGCCGTGGCCATCCTGGTCGTCGCCGGAGTCCTGGTGGTCAAGTTGGGGCCGAAGCCCAAGCCGCCCGGACCGAGCCCGAAGCCGCAGGCCGCCTTCCAAGCCAGTCAGCAGGATCAGCCGACGCCGACCGGACTGGGCATCAGCCGCAAGGCCGAGTACGACGCCTCGTCGGCGCAGATCCAGCTGACGATAACCTACAGCGCGCAGAAGGCACCGCTGCGCGGGCCGTTCCTCGAAGTGCTGCCCGGGGTCGGCAAGGGCGCCTCGTGCCCCACGGTGACCTGGTCCGACGGCCCGCAGCAGCAGAATCTGCCCAGCGTGACCGGGATCGATCGCGCCTGTGGTTGGAGCATCAACACCATCGAGGTGCCGGCGCAGGAGACGCAGCAGGTGTCGGTGGCGGTTCATCAGAAGATCAACGACGAGAGCCAACTGCAGGGCTGGCTCGACGCCGCGGCGAAGGCAACCACGGACGCCGTCCAGGATCCTGACGTCGCCGGCACCGCGTACCCGGTGCAACGGATGCAGGACATCGAGGTGAGTACGCCGTCGCGGATCGTCAGTGAGCGGACGTTGCCGATCACGCTGGTGCCGGTCTGGCCGGGCGGCGACGATCGGGTCAATCCGCTCTACAAGAGCCCGGCCTCCGGCGATCCGTCCTCGATGCTGGTGGCGGTCGCCGGCGGTGAGCAGGGCGTCCGCTTCAGCGACGGCTGCTCCGGCGCGCTGGCGGTGTCGTCGGACGGGCTGACCGTGACCACGCTGTCCCAGTCACCGGAGTGCACGGTCAACGCCCGGGTCGGCAATTTCACCGACCTGTCCAGCTCACCCTTCGCGATCGTCACCCGCGGCGGATGATCATCAAATGTTGATCATGAACCGAGGTACGCGACGGCCTCGAGCTCGACCCGGACGTCGGGATTGCCGAAGCCGCTGACCACGGTGGTCCGGGCCGGCGGCACCTCGCCGAAGCGCGCCGCGTAAAGCTCGTTGAAGCGGGTGAACGAGGCGCCGTTGGACAGGTAGGCGTTGATCTTGACGATCTTGTCCGGGCTGCCACCGGCGGCCTCGACCACGGCGAAGACGTTGTCGATCGCGCCGTTCACCTCGGCCTCGAAGTCGCCAATGATCACCGAGCCGTCGTCGGCGGTCGCGACCTGACCGGAGACGTACAGGAAATCGCCGGCCTTGATGCCCGGGGTGAGCGGAATTCCCGGCACTCGGGTGCCTTGGGGATGGATGGGTTCGATCATGCCGACACCGTAGCGGTGACGACATCGTTCACCGACCGCAGGACCGGGACCGTGATCAACTGCTGCGGGTCCAGCGCGGCTGTCCCGGTCACGGTGAAGGTGTGGGATTCGCCGGCCCGCAAGGTGATCAGCGCACTGTCCACCCGCGCCGCCGGATCGAGCCGATCCGGGAACAGGGCCAGGTCCTTGACCAGTGCTGTGGCGCTGACGGTGACCTGGTAACCGCCGTCGACGGCCTCGGCTGTCGCGGAGTAGGCGTCGGTCGGGGCGATCAGGTGGAGCTGGGGATCCTCGGCGAAATACCAGTACGCCGTTGCGCTCCCGGCCTTCACCTCGAGGAATTCACTGGCCGGATCCGTGGTCGCGATCACGTCGGCGTCCAGGGCGATCGTCGCGGTGGTGCGGGGATCCGCCGCGAGCGCGACCCGCTGCTCGGCCAGCACCGCGCTGTCGATCTTGGTGGACCGGCGGGTGATCACCACGTCGTCCGACCAGGCAGCTGCGGTGTCGTTGTGGGCGATCACCGTCGGTACCGGGTTTCCATGATCATCATCGCGGGGTTGTACGGTCAGCAGTCGATCGGCGTACGCGACCTTGAGCGCGTACCACAGCGGCTTGCGGATGCCGGCGTAGTCGACCGCGGCCCAGCTGATCACCGGCCAGTTGTCATTCAGCTGCCAGACGCAGGTGCCGAGGTTCAACGGTGCCAGGCTGCGGAAGTGTTCGATCCCGAAGCGCAACGCCCGCGCCTGGTTGAGCTGGGTCAGCCAATGCCAGTCGTCGATCGCGATCTCGGGCTCGGTCTTCCACTTCGGTAGATGATCGCCGAGGCCGCGCTCCAGCTTGAGGTTGCCGTCGCCCGCCTTCTGGTGCACCAGCATCTGCTGGCCGTACGGGTCCAGCGGTTGATCATGGACGACGGAGGTCAGGGTGGACCAGGCCGGCGGGCCCTGGAAGCCGAACTCGGACACGTAGCGCGGCCGGTAGCTGCGATAGGTGGTGTAGTCGACCTGGTTCCACACGTCCCAGATGTGCATCGACCCGTGCCGTGGGTCGTTCGGATGCAGGTAATCGTCGTAGGAGAAGGGACTTCCGGCCGAGTACGGCGTACGCGGGTCGAGCTCGGCGACCAGCTTCGGCAACAACTCGCGGTAGTAACCGTTGCCCCAACGGCGGCCGGCCAACTGCGGCCGCCAACCCCAGTCGGCGTAGCCCCAGATGTTCTCGTTGTTGCCGTTCCAGACCGCGAGGCTGGCATGCGCAGACAGCCGGGTGATCGCCTGCCGTGCCTCCTCTTCGACCTCGCTCCACAGTGGCTCGTCCTCGCTGTAGGCGGCGCAGGCGAACAGAAAATCCTGCCAGACAAGGATTCCCAGCTCATCGCAGACGGTGTAGAAGTAGCTGCTCTCGTAGATGCCGCCGCCCCAGATCCGCAGCAGATTGGCGCCCGACTCGTACGCTTCCATGATCGACGTGCGGTAACTGTCGGCATCCAGCCGGGTCAGGAAGGCGTCGTCGGGGATCCAGTTGTAGCCCTTGAGATAGATCGGCTGATCGTTGACCCGCAGGACGAACTCGGTGCCCTGCTGGTCCGGCGCGGTGGACAGGGTGACGGTGCGGAAGCCGATCCGGCCGTCCCATCGATCAAGATCATGATCGGCTGCCTGCAGTCGCACCGTGGTCGGATAGAGCGGCTGCTCGCCGTAGCCGCGCGGCCACCAGAGCTCGGCCTCGGGGACCTCGACCCGCAGCGAGACCCGTGGCTTGCCCGGCTCGACCGAGCGCTGCACAGTCTGTCCGGCGATCTCGACCGCGACCGTGACCGGGTTGCCGGTGCCGGTCAGCCAGTCAAGATCAACTTCTGCCTCCAGCACGCCGGTGCTGCCGTCGACGCCGGCCAGCGGCCGGACCGAGGACAGCCGGACGGTGTCCCAGGACTCGATCCGGATCGGCTTCCAGATTCCGGCGCCGGCCAGGTCCGGGCCCCAGTCCCAGCCGTAGCTGCTGGCCATCTTCCGGACCGCGTTGTAGGGATGGCTGTACGAGACCGGCAGCGCACCCAGCGCCTGCTCGGCCTCCTCGGCAGCGGTCGCCGGGGCCGCGAAGGTGATCACCAACTCGTTGGTGCCCTCCCGCAACAGCGAGGTCACGTCAAAGCGGTAACCACGGTGCTGGTTCGCGGTTCTGCCGACCTCGGTCCCGTTCAGCACGATGGTGGCGAAGGTGTCCAACCCGTCGGCGACCAGGTCCTGCCGGCGCTCGGCGTCGGGCTGCCAGTCGAAGCTCAGCCGATAGCTCCAGTCGGTCCGGCCGATCCATTGCAACAGCGCCTCGTTGTCGCCGTCGAACGGCTCCGGAATCAAGCCGGCGGCCAGCAGATCGGTGTGCACCTCGCCGGGCACGGTGGCAGGAGTCGAGGCCGGGATCCGGTCGGCCCAGGCGGAGGGCAGCGTGCTGGCCGGCGACAGCGTCCAGTCCTGTCTGGCAGCGCTGTCAGAGGTGAGCGAGTAGGTGCGCATGGCGCTGGACTGTACCGGTTGAGCCTTCCGCCGGCAGGGCCGATCCGGTGAGCGGACCTCGGCTTGAACGCGTCCGAAAGGGCGGGCCGATTGACCGCCCGCGCCGGTGGGTACCGAACCCAGCACAGGACGTCGCGGCGAGACCGCGACAACTCGACGCAAGGGGCTGAGATGGGTATCGGAGACAAGGCCAAGAACAAGGCCACTGAGGTCGCCGGCGCTGCCAAGGAGAAGGCAGGCGAGGCGATGGGTGACGATGAGCTCCGTCGTGAAGGCAAGCGGGATCAAGCCAAGGCCAACGCCAAGCAGGCCGGCGAAAAGGTCAAGGACGCGGCCGACGACCTCACCGGGCGCGACGACCAGCGATAGCCGCAACCTGCTGCCAGGGCCCGGCCACGGTGGCCGGGCCGGCCGATGGCCAGCACATAAGGTCACACCATGGCGGTGTGGAGTCGGTGGGGATTTCTGGTGCTGTTGTTCATCGGCATCGGGGTGGTCGGAGGCTTCGGCCTCTCGACCGCGGCCGGTGTGGAGGGCGACGGTGGCCCGCTGGTCGGGTTGTTCGTCGGCATCGGACTGATTCTTGCCGGGGCGCTGCTCTACGTCTTCGATCGGTATCTGTTGTCCCGGTTGGACAAGCCGCAGCCGGCCGTGATTCGGGAGCGGGTCTCACCGCCGATCACCCTGCCGAACGGGCAGCAACAGACCTTCCGGATGGTGCCGGCGATCCACCCCGGCACCGGGCAGCCGGTGATGACTCGGCCGACTTCGAGCTTCCTCTGGATCCCGGTCCGGATCTGGCCTGCTGTGATGGGGATCGGTGGCCTGGTGATCATCATCGTCTGCGCCGTCCAGCTGCTGTTCTGACGTTCGGTCGTCCCGGGTCGATGGTTACTCGTGAGTAGCAAGTCGGTTTAGTCTGACCTCGTGAGCGATTTCAGCCAGATGTATCGGCCCAGCGAAGAGCACGAGGCATTCCGGGCAGCGGTCCGTGAGGTGTGCGATGCGAAGGTCGCCCCGCATGCCGCCGAGGCCGACGAGTTGGCGCAGTTCCCGAAGGCGTCGTTCGAGGCGCTGCGGGCTGCCGACTTCCACGCCCCGCACGTCCCCGAGCAGTACGGCGGGGTCGGTGCCGATGCGCTGGCGACGGTGATCGTGATCGAGGAGATCGCCCGCGCCTGTATGTCCAGTTCGCTGATCCCGGCGGTGAACAAGCTGGCCACGCTGTGCTGGATCAACCAGGGCAGCGAGGAGATCCGGCAGGCCTATCTGCCCAAGATCGCCAGCGGCGATTCGATGGCCTCCTACTGCCTGTCCGAGCCGGAGGCCGGATCGGACGTGGCCGGCATGAAGACCCGGGCCGTGGCCGACGGCGACGAGTTCGTGATCAACGGGGCCAAGCGGTGGATCACCAACGCCGGCGTCTCCGACTTCTACACCGTCTTCGCGGTCACCGATCCTGATCTTGGTAGCAAGGGGATCAGTGCCTTCGTGGTGGAGAAGGCCGACGACGGCATCTCCTTCGGCGCTCCGGAGAAGAAGCTCGGCATCAAGGGCTCGCCGACGTGTGAGGTCTACTTCGACAACGTACGGATCCCGGCATCCCGGATGATCGGTGACCCCGGAACCGGCTTCGTGACTGCGATGAAGACTCTTGATCACACCCGGATCACCATTGCCGCACAGGCGATCGGAGTTGCCCAGGGTGCGCTGGACTACGCCAAGGGGTACGTCAAGGAGCGCAAGCAGTTCGGTCGGCCGATCGCAGAATTCCAGGGTCTGCAGTTCATGATCGCCGAGATGGGGATGAAGCTCGAGGCGGCCCGCCAACTCACCTATGCCGCGGCAGCAAAGTCCGAGCGGGGCGACGACGATCTGACCTACTTCGGTGCCGCCGCGAAGTGTTTCGCCTCCGATGTCGCGATGGAGATCACCACCGACGCGGTACAACTGCTCGGCGGCTACGGCTACACCAGGGACTATCCGCTGGAGCGGATGATGCGCGACGCCAAGATCACCCAGATCTACGAAGGCACCAACCAGGTCCA
>DATCVL010000078.1:0-5866 GCA_036566865.1 Microlunatus sp. | reverse complement strand
GAGAATCGATGTCCGCAACGGCAGAGCGTTCGAGGTTGCCGGTTTCGGACACGTCCCGGCCTTGCCAAATCGAGCCGATCCGCGATACGCACAGCTGGGGAGAAGGCTGTGGATAACTGTGGACGACACGCGACGCCGTTGGGGACGTGATCTGGACACGTCACCCGGACCCGACGCGTCATCCCGAAATCCTCCCCGTGTAATTCCGACCTTTCCACATCCCTACACGATCCCGATTGCGCCCCTGACCTGCCGAAACGGCGGTTATCCCCAGGCTCCACAACCGCTATGACTACTACGAGAGTTACAACTATTCATGGAGCTCGAAGTCAGCTCCCCGCGCAACATGTGGATGACTGCACCGAACGGACCGAGAAGGTCACCGATTGGTAACGGCTATTCGCAATCGGGCGCCGACTGTGATTGCGTGACTCGTCAGCAGCACCGGTAGATGCCGGACATGGAATTACACGAATGCCTTTCGGGTCCGGACCTCGGTCGGCCCGTTCCAGGCGCCATGGAGGTCAGCACCAAGCATCAGCGTCACCGACGACACGCACCCCGTGACATCCAGCGGCCGCTACGGCTGACGATGAGCCAGGAAGGGCGACAACAGCAGCATGTGGGAGTTCATCAAGAAGCAACCCGAGCAGCTTCTGTACAACTCCTACCAGCACGCCAGCCTCGTCCTCCAAGCGGTGATCATCGCCACCGTGATCGCGGTGGCGCTGGCGATCCTGGTGCTGCGAGTGCCAAGACTGAGTGGGATCGCCAACGCGGTGAGCGCGATCGGACTGACCATCCCGTCGTTCGCGCTGCTCGGCCTGCTGATTCCCTTGATCGGCATCGGCTGGCAGCCCGCTCTGATCGCCGTGGTCTTCTACGCGATCCTGCCGATCCTGCGCAACGCCGTCGTCGGCCTCCAGGGTGTCGAACCGGCGCTGGTCGAGTCCGCCCGCGGGATGGGGATGAATCCGATACGCACCCTGCTGCGGATCGAGCTACCGCTGGCCTGGCCGGTGATCCTGGCCGGTATTCGGATCTCGATGCAGATGTCGTTCGGGATCGCAGCCATCGCCGCCTACGTGCTCGGGCCGGGGCTCGGTACGTACATCTTCACCGGGCTCAGCAGCCTCGGCGGCGCAGGTGCCACCGCGGCCGCGCTCACCGGCACGATCGGCATCGTGATCATGGCGCTGATCGTCGACGGTCTGCTCGTCCTGCTCGCTCGCGCCACCACCTCCAGGGGGATTCGTGTCTGAGACCGCAACCACAGATTCCGTACCGTCGCAGGCGGCACCGACGAATTCCGGGCGTGAGGGCGTCACCGGCGCCGACATCGACCTGATCGGCGTCACGAAGAAATACCCCGGGCAGAAGCGGGCCGCGGTCGAGCCGCTCGATCTGCACATCCCGGCCGGCGAGATCGTGATCTTCATCGGACCGTCCGGCTGCGGCAAGACCACCTCGCTGAAGATGATCAATCGGCTGATCGAACCCAGCGGCGGGAAGATCCTCATCGGCGGTGAGGACTCCAAGTCGGTTGACGAGAATGCCCTCCGCCGCAAGATCGGCTACGTGATCCAGGGCGGCAGCCTGTTCCCGCACATGAGCGTCGCCGACAACATCGGTCTGGTGCCTGGCCTGCTGCGCTGGAACAAACCTCGGATCTCCGAGCGCGTCGACGAGTTGCTCGAGCTGGTCGGTCTCGACCCGTCCCGCTACCGGGACCGATTCCCGCGCGAGCTGTCCGGCGGTCAGCAACAGCGGGTCGGTGTGGCCCGCGGCCTTGCCGCCGACCCACCGGTGATCCTGATGGATGAACCGTTCGGGGCCGTCGACCCGATCACCCGGCAGCGACTCCAGGACGAGTTGCTCAGCATCCAGGAGGAACTGGGCAAGACGATCGTCTGCGTCACCCACGACATCGACGAGGCGATCAAGCTCGGTGATCGGATCCTGATCCTTGCCGACGGCGCGCGCGTCCAGCAGTACGACACACCCGAGGCGATCCTGGCCGCGCCGGCCAACGACTTCGTGGCTGACTTCGTCGGCGCCGGTTCCTCATTGAAGCAGCTGAGCCTCAGTCGGGTCAGCGACCTCGAGCTCACCCAACCGACCACCGCCACGGTGGGTGAATCGGTCGCGACGGTCGTCGAACGGGCCAGGAGCAACGGCGACGATGCGGTCATCGTGCTGGACGAGCGGCGGCGGCCGAGGGACTGGCCGTGGCTGCGAGAACTGCGCGGCCAGCAGACCATCCCCGAAACCGACGATGATGATCAACTTCATACGGTGGATCGACGGGCGACCCTGAACGACGCTCTCGACACCATGCTCACCGACAGTCACGGCGGTGCCGTGGTGACCGGCCGCCGGGATGAATATCTCGGCGTGGTCAACTTCCAGGCCGTCACCGAACACATGGTTGCGGCCGCCGCCGAGGCGCAAGCCGCACAAGATCAACAAACAGCGCCCGACCAGTCAATCGAGCAAGATCAACAACAGGCCGTCGGCGCCGAGACCGGGGCCGGTTCCTGATGACGGCCGTCGTCGAGGAAACCGGCCCGGCAGCACCCGGCACCGGGCCGGCGACCGCACCCGCGAAGGCTCCCGGGAAGGCCAGGCAACGCCCGCCGATCGGGTTGTTCGGCATTCCGATCTTCGTCGCGGTGCTGATGGGCGGCTGGCTGATCTGGCGGCTGTCGGCCGATCTCAGCGATGTCGATCTTCGAACTCTGGGCTGGTCGGTGCTCGGCTCGATGACGTGGCGACACCTGCAGCTCACGGTGGTCGGGACCGTCCTGGTGCTGATCGTCTCGATCCCGCTGGGGATCGCTCTGACCAGGCCGCATCTGCGCCGGTTCTCCGGTCCGGTGACCGCGTTTGCCAACGGCGGACAGGCGGCACCGTCGATCGGCCTGTTGGTGCTGCTGGCGATGTGGCTGGGATTCGGCTTCTGGACCGCGATCCTCGGGCTGGCCATCTACGCGATCCTGCCGGTGCTGCGGAACACCATCACCGGACTGAACGGGGTCGATCCAACCTTGATCGAGGCCGGCCGAGGGATGGGCATGTCCGGTCCGGCAGTGTTGCTGCGGATCGAGATCCCACTGGCGATTCCGGTGATCATGTCGGGTGTCCGTACCGCACTGGTGCTGCTGGTCGGGACCGCGAGTCTGGCGACGTTCATCGGGGCAGGCGGACTCGGGCAGTTGATCACAACCGGAGTCAACCTCTTCCGCAACCCGATCTTGATCACCGGCAGCCTGCTGATCGCTGCGCTGGCTCTGCTGATCGACTGGTTCGGCCGCGTACTGGAGTACGTCGTCCGGCCGAAGGGGATGTGACATGAACTCGCCCAGCACTGTTGATCAACATCTCTCCACCGGTGATCAACCAGCCGCGTCGATTCATGATCAACAACCGCGACGAAATCGGCTCGGCCGGCTGGCCCGTCGGCTGGGCAGGACGGTCGCAGTGGCGCTCGGCGCCGGCTCGGTGCTGGCCGTCGCGGGCTGCGGACTGGGCACGTCCGGCGGATTCGTGCCGTCAGGATCGTTGGCCGGATCGCTGACCGAGGTGAAGTCGCTGAACGGCGCCACCATCAACGTCGGCTCGAAGAACTTCACCGAGCAACTCATCCTGGGCAAGATCACCGGCATCCTGTTGAAGTCGGCCGGTGCTACCGTGAACGACTTCACCAACATCCCCGGCAGCGCCAGCGCCCGGCAGGCCGAACTGGCCGGCAAGGTCGACGTGATGTGGGAGTACACCGGCACGGCCTGGGCGTCGTACTTCCAGGAGGACAAGCCGATCCGCGATCCGCACCAGCAGTACGTCGCCGTGCGGGACCGGGACAAGCGCGAGAACAACCTGATCTGGCTGCCGCCGTCGCCGATGAACAATACCTACGGTTTCGCCACTCCGGCAGCGAAGGCGAAGCAGCTCGGCGTGAGCAAGCTGTCGGACCTGAAGAAGCTGCCGGTGAAGGAACGCACCTTCTGCATCGAGAGCGAGTTCGCCAGTCGCAACGACGGATTCCGGCCGATGCTCGAGGCGTACGGGCTGAAGTACGGCACCGATGTGCCCAAGGGCAACGCCAAGATCTACGACACCGGCGCGATCTACGCGGCCACCGCTCAGGGTGCCTGCAACTTCGGCGAGGTCTTCACCACCGATGGCCGGATCGAGGCCCTGAATCTGACGGTGATGACCGACGACAAGCGGTTCTTCCCGAACTACAACGTGTCCTCGGTCTGGCGGAACGAGACCCTGCAGAACTACCCGCAGATCAAGGACTTGATCGAGCCGGTCGCCGCCAAGTTGAACGACAAGACCCTGATCACGTTGAACGGCCGAGTTGACGTCGACGGCGAGACACCCGCGACGGTCGCCGAGGATTGGCTGCGCTCGGAGGGCTTCATCTCCTAGCTGTTGTTCTGATCCGGCCCGTTGTGGTGATTCGGGTTGTGGTGATTCGGGCCAGGGTGCCGATTGGGGCTGACAGCATCGGTGGTCTCTGGTGTGATGGCACGTGACGAGGCGGACGTCCGTGGTCGTCGGTATGATCAACCGCGCCCATGCAGGCAGGTTTCTCCGCAGGGCGGGCAAAGGAGGCAAGGGTGAAGATTCGACTCGAGCGCGATGTGCTGGCCGAGGCTGTCCAGTGGGCGGCCCGGAGCCTGCCGACCCGGCCGAGTGTGCCGATTCTGGCCGGCCTGTTGGTCACCGCTACCGAGTCCGGTGTCACCCTGTCCAGCTTCGATTACGAGACCTCGGCGCAGATCAACGTCGCGGCCCAGGTCAGTGACGAGGGCCAGGCGCTGGTGTCCGGTCGGCTGTTGGCTGACATCTCTCGTTCGCTGCCGCACAAGCCGGTCGACCTGGTCGCTGACGAGTCGCGGATGGAGATCACCTGCGGCAGTGCGCGGTTCACCCTGCAGGCGCTGCCGGTCGGTGACTACCCGAGCCTGCCGCACATGCCCGAGGCCACCGGCACGGTTGCCAGTGACGCATTCGCCCAGGCCGTCAGCCAGGTCGTGGTTGCCGCCGGCCGGGATGAGCTGCTGCCGGTCTTCACCGGGGTCCGGCTGGAGATCGAGGGCGACACCCTGTCGCTGCTGGCCACCGACCGCTACCGGATGGCGCTGAAGGAACTGAACTGGAATCCGGGTTCGCCGCAGCTGTCCACCGCCGCGCTGGTGCCGGCCCGGGTGTTGGCGGACACGGCCCGCTCGATGTCGGCCGGTGAGGAGATCACGCTGAGCCTGGCGGCCAGTGCCAACGGCGACGGCATCATCGGGTTCGAGGGACACGGTGCCGGCGGCCGGCGACAGACCACCACCCGGTTGCTGGACGGCGAATTCCCCAAGGTCCGCCACATCATGAACACCCAGTCCGCCCTGAACGTACGGGTGAACACCGGTGAGCTGATCGCGGCCGCCAAGCGGGTGGCGTTGGTCGCCGAGCGGAACACCTCGGTACGGATGCTGATCGGCGACGGTTCGATCACCCTGGAGGCCGCGACCGGCGATCAGGCCCAGGCGTCCGAGGCGATCGAAGCCACCGTCGAGCCGGTCGGTGGCGGCGAGCCCGCGCTCGATGCGGCCGGATTCAACCCGACCTACCTGTTGGATGCGCTGGGCGTCTATGACACCCCGTATGTGAACTTCGCCTTCACCGCACCGGGCAAGCCCTGTCTGCTGACCGGGCTGGCGGAGATCGACGGCGAGTCCATGGGCGACTACCGCCACGTGATCATGCTGATGCGGCTGCCTTCCTGATTCGCTGCCTCAATCGCGGTCGAGTGGCTTCCGCTGCCGCGGTCTGATCTAGCGGGGTTGCGTTCCGGGGGACGACCCCC
>DATCVL010000077.1:0-7938 GCA_036566865.1 Microlunatus sp. | reverse complement strand
CGTGCGGTCGGTGTCAGATCGGCGAGTACGCCGGTGAAATTGGTCAGCAATCCGAAGCGGCGATCGAGATCGCCGAGCAAAGACCGATCGCCGGCAACCCGGTCCGCACCGGTGCGGACGCCTACGCCGTCGGACGACCGGTCGTTGGTGATCATGGTCGAGTTGATCATGACCGGGCAACCTACCCATACCGTTGGTGCCGATCAGGTCGCCGACCGGCGGACGCCCGCATTAGGGTCGGTCCATGGCGTGGAGCCGTTACCTCGCACGAGATCCCCGGTTGCGGGATGCCGGCCTGTCCTGTGTCGGGGCCGGGGAGAAGACCGCCTGGCCGCGCCAGCGGGTGGTTGAACGCAGCCTTCCCTGCTATGCCCTGGTGATCGTTTCGAACGGGGCGGGGGACTTCATCGACGAGTCCGGACGGTACCGGGTGCGGGCACCGGCGGCGTTCTGGCTGTTCCCCGGGGTCAGCCACAGTTACGGGCCGGACGGCGACGGCTGGTCCGAGCACTGGATCCTCTTCGAGGGTGTCACCTCCCGTGCCTACGAATCGCGCGGAGCCTGGGATCGGTCCGCGCCGGTGGTATCGCTGCGGCGGCGCCCGGAACGCAGTTTGCTGGACTGCTTCGATGAGCTCCGCCGGTTGACCCGGTCGCCGAGCAGTACGGCCCAGCTCCTCTCGGCAACCGTTGTGCACCGGATCATCGGACTCGTGAGATCCCTGGCGGCGCCGAGGATCGAGGACCAGTCGGTGATCGACCGGGTCACCGGTTCGGTGGCCGACAACCTCAGCGTCGCCGAGCGGGCCCGCCGGCTCGGACTGAGCCCGGATGCGTTGCGCGCCGAGGTGCGGGCGGCGGCCGGCATCACCGTGCACGAGTTGATCATCAGGGCTCGGCTGACTCGGGCCCAGCAACTGCTGAAGAACAGCGACCTCTCGGTCGCCGAGATCGGCCGGATGATCGGGTACGACGACCCCGCCTACTTCTCGCGGTTGTTCAGTCGCCGCACCGGTGTCTCTCCGATCAAGTTCCGCGACCTGCCGTGACCGGACACCGACGATTGTCCAAGTCGGAGGTCGACGCGAGTCCATTGCCTCGGCGCGGGGTTCGATCGAATACTTGATCACGTGCTGACCTCGAACGGGTACGTCCTCGACCAGCGACCGGAGCGGTTCGGCGCCCTGCAGACGGTGCCGGATAGTGAGCGGACCGACCGCGACAAGTTGTGGCAGCGGTTGGCGGCCGACGGATACCTGTACCTGCCCGGATTCCTGGACCCGCAGGCCGTGCAGGACTTCCGCAGCTACTACTTCGATCGGCTCGCACCTGCCGGGCTGACCGAGCAGAACGCGAACGGTGATCTTGATCAGGCGACCCTGCGCCGGGTCCTGTTCCGCGAGATCGTGCCCGGTCAGCCGTATGCCGACTTCTGCCGGCAGCCCGCCATCGTCGACTTCTTCAGCTGGCTCTTGGCCGACGACGTGCACCTGCACCGGCGCAAGATCCTCCGGCACACCCGGCCGGGAGACTCCGGCATCGGCCAGGCGACCCAGGCCCACTACGACCTCTTGTATTTGCGGGCCGGGACCGATCAGGTGTTGACGATCTGGATCCCGATCGGTGACTGCCCGGTCGAACGCGGCAGCCTGATCTACCTGGAAGGCAGCCACCACTGGGTGCAGAACGAGGAAGCTGCCGGGAGATTGACGCGGCCGGCTGCCTCGATCACCGCCGACCTCCCCGGTCTGGCCGATGATCATGACGCCCGCTGGTTGGCGACCGACTTCCGATCCGGTGACGTGATGGTGCACACCGCCCAGATCGTCCATGCTGCCTTGGACAATGTCGATCCGGATCGGGTCACCCGGTTGTCCACCGACATCCGCTACCAGCGGGTGTCGGATCGGATCGACGTCCGCTGGCAGAACCATTGGCATGATCGCGACGGTCTGTGACCTCCGCTGCTCGGTCGGTCCATGATCACTTCTTCGGCTTGCCGCGCGGCACCGCGAAGTCGAGCAGACTGGCCGACTGTTTGCGCAGGTCCGGCCAGTCCCCGTCGTAGGAGAGCACGGCCAACCCACTGGTCGGAAACTTGGTGTCCATTCGATTCCACAGTTCGCTCTTGCCCTCGCGGGGTGCCAACTTCTCAACCAGGTCGGGGATTCCTGGGGCATGACCGATCATCATCACGGTACGCACCTGATCCGGGGTCTTGCGCAGCAGCTTCAGCAACTCGTGCGCAACGGCCTCGTACAGATGATCGTCGTAGTTCACCCGGTCGGCGGTAGCTCCGGCCTTGACCGCGCGGTCCCAGGTCTGCCGCGCCCGCGCCGCCCGCGAACACCAGATCAGCTCCGGCTCGATCCGATGGCCCACCAGATGCTCGCCGACCGCGATCCCGTCCCTCTTGCCACGCTTGGACAGTGGGCGTTCATGATCTTCGACATCCAGTCCCCAGGCCGACTTCGCGTGCCGGAGCAGCACAATGGTGCGGTTGACCGCCATGGCCCAGACACTACCCAGCGGGGGTTGACGGAAGGTTACGAGGAGGCCTTCTGCCGGTGCCGGTCGCTGCGAGGTCAACACGACCGCGAGCGCCGCGGCGACACTGGCGACCAGCCAGGGCAGCGCCCCGGAGTTCTCGGTCAACGCGCCGAAGACCGATGGGGTGGCGATACTGGCAATGGCGAACGAGTGCGTACCAGCGGTCCCGCTCGGAGTCCTCCGGCTCGTCGGCCGCCGCGGCCGCCACCAGTGAGAACACCGACGACCAGAACGCCCGTTGACCGATCGCCGCCGCTGCCGCGGCCATCGCGGCCAACGGCACCTCCCGAGCGACGAGCAACCCGAGCCTCGCAAATTAGCGGGCGCACTCGGTTCGCCTCAACCTCGTTTCGCCCGAAGCTGCCCGCCCGTCCAAGATCATCCGATCCACGCTATCGATCCGGCCGGCTCCTGAATCCTGTTGCCGTGCGGCATTGTCGTTGTCTGACATGGCAGCGGAGGGTCCGAGGCAGAGCGCTCGAATTTGTGGCCTCGGCTCCGACGTACCGCAAGCCACCACGGGCACCGTGGACGAGGGTGGGTTGATCAACTTGCCGGCGATCCCGCCCTGTCTGTTGATCGCAATGCACCCTGGATGCCGATCGTGCCCGCGATCGGTGTGATCGCCTCGTTCTTCCTGATCACTCAGCTGCACTGGGACACCTGGCTGCGATTCGTGATCTGGCTGATCATCGGCCTGATCATCTACTTCGGCTACGGCCGCAAGCACTCCAAGCTCAATCGCGCTGTGGACCCGAGGCGCTGATCCTCGCCGGCGCCGGGTTAGGGTCGGTCCGTGACCTCGCCGACCCGTTCCGAATCTCCGCAGCAGGTGCTGCAGCGGGTGTTCGGGTATGACAGCTTCCGCGGCGAGCAGGCGGAGATCGTCGAGCACGTCTGCGCCGGCGGCGACGCGCTGGTGCTGATGCCGACCGGCGGCGGTAAGTCGCTCTGCTATCAGATCCCCGCCCTGGTCCGCCCCGGTGTCGGGGTGGTGATCTCGCCGCTGATCGCGCTGATGCAGGACCAGGTGGACGCCCTGCAGGCTCTCGCCGTCCGGGCCGGATTCCTCAACTCCACCCAGGATTTCCGGCAGCGCCGAGACACCGAACAGGCACTGTTGGCCGGTGACTTGGATCTGCTCTACCTGGCGCCCGAGCGGCTCCGGGTGCCGGCCACCCTCGAGCTGCTGGATCGAGCGGAGATCGCGTTGTTCGCGATCGACGAAGCGCACTGCGTTTCCCAATGGGGACACGACTTCCGGCCGGACTACCTGCAGTTGTCCGAGCTGCACCGGCGCTGGCCGCAGATCCCGCGGATCGCGCTGACCGCGACCGCCACCCGGGCCACCCGGGTCGAGATCGCCGAGCGTCTCGACCTCGACGACGCCCGGCACTTCGTCGCCAGCTTCGATCGGCCCAACATCCAGTACCGGATCGTGGGCAAGGACAATCCACGCCGGCAGCTGCTGGAGTTGATCACCAGCGAGCACAACGGCGACGCCGGCATCGTCTACTGCCTGTCCCGGGCCTCGGTCGAGGACACCGCAGATTTCCTCAGCCAGCAAGGGATTGCGGCGCTGCCCTACCACGCCGGCTTGGATTCGGCGACGCGATCTGATCATCAAGCCCGGTTCCTCCGCGAGGACGGGATGATCATGGTCGCCACGATCGCGTTCGGGATGGGCATCGACAAGCCGGACGTACGTTTCGTCGCGCATCTCGACCTGCCCAAGTCGGTGGAGGGCTACTACCAGGAGACCGGCCGGGCCGGCCGCGACGGTTTGCCGTCGGTCGCCTGGCTCGCGTACGGGCTGCCGGACGTCGTACAGCAGCGGAAGTTGATCAGCAACTCCGACGGCGATGCCGGCCGGAAGCGTCAGCTGGCCGCACACCTGGACGCGATGTTGGCGCTCTGCGAGACCGTTCAATGTCGGCGCAGTCAGTTGCTGGCCTACTTCGGCGAGCAGACCGGGCCGTGCGGCAACTGTGACACCTGCCTGCAGCCGGCCGAATCCGTCGACGGCACGGTGCCTGCGCAGAAGGTGTTGTCCTGCGTCTACCGCCTGCACACCCAGCGCCGGCAGCACTTCGGCGCCGGACACATCACCGACATCCTGACCGGCAAGCTGACACCCAAGATCGAACAGTTCCGGCATCAGGAACTGTCCGTCTTCGGCGTCGGTGATGATCTTGATCCGGTCCAGTGGCGGGCCGTGATCCGGCAACTGCTCGCTCAGGGATATCTGGCGGTCGAATCTGATCATGGAACGTTGGGGTTGACCGACGCCAGCCGCGCGGTGCTCTTCGACGGGGCCGAGGTGATGCTGCGGCGCGATCCGGAACGACGTCGGCCACGGAAGGCGGCGAAGGCGAGCAAGGCGCAGGTCGAGCTGTCCGCCGAGGCGGCACCCGTCTTCGAACGACTCCGCCGCTGGCGGGCCGAGACGGCCAAGGAGCAAGGCGTGCCGGCGTACGTGATCTTCCACGACGCGACGCTGCGGCAGATCGCCACCGAACAGCCCGCCGATCTGGCCGGTCTGGGGCGGATCGGCGGCGTCGGCGAAGCCAAGCTGGCCCGTTACGGAGAGCAGTTGCTGGCCGCGTTGGCGCAGTGATCGCGCTGCAGCTGCGGACACGCCGAGACCGGGAGGTTGCCGTCCGGTCGGGGCCACGGGCAGATGATGTGCCTACCACGTCGACCATCGGTGCGTGCTTTCGGACCGATGATCATTTGTGTCAAGCTGAGGGGGTTTTCGGCCCGGAACCGAGTATGGCGTTGATATTCACCGCCGACGATTCCGAGCTGGATGTTCGCCGAAATGAGCAATAGGGAGGCGCGACAGTGACGACTGGCATCAGGCTCGACCTGTCCTGGGTCGACTACCTCATGATCTTGATCTACTTCGGTGTCGTGATCGGCATCGGATTCACCGCCCGACGGCGGGTCAAGACCAGCATGGACTTCTTCCTCTCCGGTCGTTCGATGCCCGCCTGGATCACCGGTCTCGCGTTTGTCTCGGCCAATCTCGGTGCCACCGAGATCATCGGGATGGCGGCCAACGGCGCCGAACTCGGTATCACCACGCTGCACTACTACCTGATCGGTGCGGTCCCGGCGATGGTGTTCCTCGGCCTGGTGATGATGCCGTTCTACTACGGCTCCAAGGTACGCAGCGTGCCCGAGTTCATGCTGCGCCGATTCGGCAAATCTCCGCACGTGGTGAATTCGATCGCCTTCTCGGTGTCGAACGTGTTGATCGCCGGCATCAACCTGTACGCGATGGCGATCGTGATCGAGGCGATGCTCGGCTGGCCGGAATGGATCGCGATCATCGTCTCGGCCGGATTCGTTCTCGCGTACATCACCCTCGGCGGCCTCTCCAGCGCGATCTACAACGAGGTCATGCAGTTCTTCGTGATCATCGCCGGCCTGGTGCCCTTGACCATCGTCGGGATGCACCGGGTCGGTGGCTGGGACGGTCTGACCAAGGCTGTCACCGAGACGTCCGGTGTCGAACACCTGCATGCCTGGGTCGGCACCGGGATCGGCAATGTCACCAACCCGATCGGCGCCAACTGGCTGGCCATCGTGCTCGGTCTGGGCTTCGTGCTCAGCTTCGGTTACTGGACCACCAACTTCACCGAGGTCCAGCGCGCCTTCTCGGCCAAGAACATGTCGGCGGCCCGCCGGACTCCGTTGATCGCTGCCTTCCCGAAACTGTTCATCCCGTTCATCGTGGTGATCCCGGGCATGATCGCCGGCGCCGTGCTCGGCAGCCAGTTGTCCGGTGCGAACAATTCCGGCCTTGACTACAACGACGCCATTCCGAAGCTGATCCAGATGTATCTGCCGTCCGGTGTGCTGGGCGTTGCGGTGACCGGCCTGCTGGCCTCGTTCATGGCCGGCATGGCGGCCAACGTGTCCAGCTTCAACACCGTGTTCACCTACGACATCTGGCAGCGCTACATCCGGCCGAAAATGCCTGACTCGCACTATCTGCACGTCGGCCGATTGGTCACCGTCGTCGGCGTCCTGATCGGCATCGGAACCGCGTTCATGGCTGCCCAGGCGCAGAACATCATGACCTACATGCAGACCCTGTTCTCCTTCTTCAACGCGCCGTTGTTCGGTGTCTTCATCCTGGGCCTGCTGTGGAAGCGGATGACCACGATGGGCGCCCTGATCGGCTACATCCTCGGCATCATCGCACCGACGGTGACCTGGATCGCGTACCTGCTGAACGAGGACCTGTTCCCGACTGCGACCGCCGAGACGTTGTACGGCGCGATCATCTCCTTCGTCACCGTGATCGTGGTAGCGGTGATCGTCAGCCTGTTCACCAGACCGAAGGCGGAATCCGAGCTCAGCGGGTTGGTCTACGGGATCGGCAAGATCGACATGCATGGCGATGCGGTCGCATCCGACACCAAGTGGTACCGATCGCCGGCACTGCTGGGCACGGTGGCCCTGGTGTTGTGTGTCCTCCTCTACATACCCTTCATCTGACGGCCGCGTTAGGAGATCGTGATGCCTGAGAATCCGAACGAGGGCGAAGTCCCGGACCTGACCAATCAGCCCACCGGGATACCGGACCTGACCAGCAAGGAAGCCGAGGAGGAAGCGGTCCGGTCAACCCGCCGGTTCGACCTGCGCCGCATCCTGGGCGCCCTGTTCATCGTGTACGGGGTGATCGTCACCGTGGTCGGCATCGTCAATCGCGACACCGACCCGGAGATGACCGGCGGCATCCAGATCAACATCTGGGTGGGCCTGGCGATGCTCGTCGGTGGGGTGCTGTTCCTGGTCTGGGACCGGCTCTCGCCGGTGCCCGCCGAGGACATCGTGAGCAGCCTGGAGCGGCAGGAAGAGGAGCTCAGGAAGCAGCGCTGACGGACCCGGCGCTCGGCCGGGCCCGGAGGTCAGCCGGTCGACTCGGGGGAGGGCCGACGGCTACTCGCCGCCGCTGCCATCGCCGCCGCTGCCGTCGCCCTTGCCGGGGCGCAGACTGTCCCAGATCTCTTTGCACTCGGGGCAGATCGGGAATTTCTCCGGATCGCGGCTGGGCACCCAGACCTTGCCGCACAGCGCGACCACCGGCGTACCCATCACCATCGCCTCGGTCAGCTTGTCCTTCGGCACGTAATGACTGAATCGCTCGGCGTCACCCTCGTCGTAGCGGTACTCGGACTTCGTCCGCTCGTCGACGATCGTCTCGGCGCCAGGGCTCAACTGCTGACTCACAGGGCTACCTTATGCGCTCCGGGTCAGCTCGGACAGGATCTGGCGCAGGGATGATCACAACATTGCCTGTCCGGTGCGGCCGAACCGGCCGGTTCGGCCGCCGGCCGACGCAGCGGGCGCAGAATGTTGACACCTCTGCGATCAG
>DATCVL010000076.1:0-3645 GCA_036566865.1 Microlunatus sp. | reverse complement strand
GCGGGGTTGATTCGTTCGGACGTGATCGGCCGGTCCGAGATCTCCCGGGTGTCGTCGTCATCGAGGTCGGCCGGACCGACACCGACGACGATCCCGTTCGGGTTGGTGTCGGCATCGTCGTCGACGACGTCGTCCGGCAGTTCGCCGCGCTGCAGCGCTTCCAGGGTGGTCGTGCCCAACAGCTCGCCGGAGTGCCCGTCGGTCGAGGTGGTGATGCCGTCGGAGACAGTGTTCCAACCGGTGGTGCTGGTCATCGACATCAGGTCCTCGGCCATCGGCGGCATGCTGCGACGCATCGACGGACTGGCACCGGCGATGGCGACCCGACGCGCGTCCAGCATCGGATCACGGACCTCCGGCCGGCGGACCGCCGGGGCGGCCAGCACGATGGTGATCAACAGTGCGATGCCCTGTCCGAGCGGGAACCACGGGATCGGGCTGCGCAGCTCGACCTTCAGCTCGCCGCCGGACTCCGGCATCACGAAGCTCTGCTGCCAGTTGCCGTCCTGGGCCGGCGTCAGCGGCTTGCCGTTCAGCGTTGCCAACCAACGCGAGTCGGCCGGTACGCCGAGCCGCAGCGTGCGCTGCAGGCTGCTGGCCGGAATCCGGATGGTCTGTCCGGTGGTGACCGGATCGCTCAGCCTCGTCACCTGCTCGCCGGAGACCAGCCGGACCCGGGAGGTCGGCTGACTCAGCTGCCAGACACTGGCGGAGCTGTTGCCGCTGGCGGTGGCCAGGCCCGGTGTGTTGGTGATCCGGTTCCGGACGTCGTCATCGGCGCCGCTGACCCAGACGTAGTTGACGCCGAGATCGGCCAGGTCGCTGGCGACGTCGGAGTCGCCGGAGCCGGACACCAGCCGGCCGACCACGCCGGCGACTTCCTGCTGGGCGGCCTTCGAGCCGCCGAAGACGAAGCCCCGTTCAGCCTGACCGAGTCGGTTGCCACCGCGCTCGACCACCGAGTAGTCGGCCCGGCCGTTGCTCAGGTCGATGGCCAACGTACGAACTCCGGACGGGCTGTTCTGTGCGTCCACGATGTACGGCGGGATCTGGTCCAGCTCGGACCGCTCGATCGGGCCGTTGGCGCCGGCAGCGACCCACCAGCCGGCACCGAGCAGCGCGATCAGTCCGGCCAGCACACCGGCCAGCACCGACAACGGCTGCGCGACCGAGAAGCTCTGGCTGCCCAGTTCCTTGGTGTAGCCGTCCAGCCCGATGGCACCGGCCAGCACGAGGGCGCCGAAGCCGAGCAGCAGGTAGAGACCGACGTACGGCCGGGTGAGCGTGTCCAGGGTCGGAACCGTGACCAGCAGCCGGGACAGCACGATCGCGGCGGCCAGGGCGACCAATCCGATCACCCAGCCGGTGATCACCGCACGCCGTCGTGGCGAGCGCAGCAGGCCTCCGAGGGCAACGCACCAGATCGCGCCGAAGACGATCGCGCCGATCCACAGCGGAGGCAGTCCGACGCCGCCGTCACGGCCGATCAGGTACAGCCAACTGGACGCCGGCGCAGCAGTGCCCTGCAGCGACGGATCGGGGCCGGTCAGCAGCCGACCCCAGGTCCGGACGACGGTCGGCCACCACGGGCTGAGGATGATCAGCGGTACGGCGATGGCGATCACCAGCCGACCGATCTTGCGCGGTTGCCGGGCCACCGTCACAGCGGCGACCACGGCGAGCACGATGGCGAGCAGCAACAGCGACGGCTCGAAGGCGGCCAGTGCGGTGAGCACCAGGCCGGCGCCCCAACCGCCGCGCCATGCCTCGGGATTGCCGACCCGGCGCATCACCAGCGCGCGGCCGGCGATGGCCAGCAGCGGCAGCAGGATCGCGGCGACGCCGAGCAGCAGGCGACCCTGGTTGGTGCCGCCGAGCAGCACCGGCAACAACGCGTAGCTGGCAGCAGCCCACAACCGGATCCGGCGATCATCGATCACTCGGCGCAGCAGCGGGTAGACGCTGATCAGGCCCAGCGGCACGGTGCCCAGCATCAGGACGGTGACCAACCACTCCGGCTGCCCGACGAAGACGGTGCCGGCCAGCGCGATCAGCCCGGTCCAGGGGGCGCTGGTGCTTCCCGGCGCACCGGGAATGGCCGCAATGAAGGTGTGCCAGAGGTCGCCGAGATCGGTGCTCACCGGCAACAGGTTCGGACTGGTCAACTGCCCGAGCCCGATCAGGTGTCGGGCCGCGACCACGGCGCCGACCACGCTCAGCAGCAGCGCGATCACGATCGGTGACAGCCAGGGGTTGGACTTCTTCTCCTCCGGCGCACTCGGCAGCTCGTCGCTGGTCAGCTCGTCCAGGGTGGCGGCACCCGGCGCGGCGCCGGCGATGGCCACGTACCGATTGCCGATCGCGGCGGTGACCACGTCGATCGCGGCCTTGACCCCGCTCAACCGCCCCGGTCGCAGCCGTTCCACCGCGGCCTCGCCGCGGGGATCGGTCTTCAGCGCCTGCAACCGGTGGCGCATCCGACGGATCCGCCGCGGGTGGCAGGCAAAGGAACGCGCGGCGGCGATCTCCTCGGCCGCCCGGCTCGGCACCTTGCCGATCAGGTAGCCGACGGCGTGCACGATGCAGCCGAAGATGAGTCGCAGCCAGACGAACGGCAATGCCGGTCCGGAGGCGTGCGCGGCGATCAGCGCCATCCCGAGCTCGCGATCGGCCTGGTCGGGATGCATTCCGCCGGTGCCGCTGGGCCGCAGCCCGGCCCGGCCGACCTGACGGTGCACCATGCTGGCGGCGGGCGTGGTGACCACGCGACGACCGGCCAATTGGGCCCGCCAGCCGAACTCGACGCCGTCCCGGAATCCCGGAATGGCCGGATCGAAGCCGCCGAGCTCGTCCCAGACCGTACGCCGGACCAACATGCCGCAACTGGAGACGCCGAGGCGTCGTACCGGTTGATCGCGCTGGCCCTGGTCGATCTCGCCGGCGTCCAGGCCGAGGTGTCGTCGGCCCGATCCGGAGATGGAGACGCCGAGCTCGCTGATCTGGTAGGGCCGGTGCCGGCGGCGGGGCCGCAGCAGCTTGGGCCCGGTGATGTCGATATCGGGATCGGTGACGACGTGACCGAGCAACTGGGCCAGCGCTTCCGGCGCCGGCGCGGCGTCGTCGTGCAGCAACCACAGCCAGTCGTCGGAACCGGCCGTAGCCGACCCATGCCCAAAGGACGCCAACGACGCGGCCTCGTCCTGGGTCAGCGCGGACCGGATCGCGTCGCCGTACCCAAAGCCATGCCGGCCGAGATAAACGGCGTCGATCTCTCGCCTCTGGATCGCGTCGTCGAGCAGTTCCAGGGTCTCGTCGGTGCTCTCGTTGTCGATCGCGATGACCCGGTTGGGACGCCGAGTCAGGCCGGCGAGCGCGGTCAGCGTCTCGGCCAGCCAGCCGGCGGCGTTCTGGGTGACCAGCACGGCGGTCACCCGACAATGCGAGATGTCGATGACGTCCGGTTCGTCCTCGGCCGAGGCCCAGGCCCACGGGTCATCGGGGTCCAGCAATGCGGTGCCCTGGCGTCCGGCCGGTGCGGCCGAAGCTCCGCTCGCACCGCGTGCGGCGGCGGTCGGCGGGGTCGACCGGCCGAGCGGTGCCTTGATCCGCGGCAGAAAGGCAGTCTCGCCAGCGTCCAGCGGGCCC
>DATCVL010000075.1:0-1840 GCA_036566865.1 Microlunatus sp. | reverse complement strand
GCCGGGGCAGGAGGTCGGCGGTCTCCATCTTCAGCATCCGGAGGTGCTGATCGTCGCCGCAGCCGGTATCTGCATCGTGTTCAGCCTGTGGTGGCTGTACTTCTCCCGCAGCGCGGCGAGCACCCTGACCCAGTTCCGGAGCGGCCAGAGCAAGCAGTCCTACCTCTGGGGTTACGGGCACTATCTGATCTTCGCCTCGGCGGCCGCGATCGGTGCCGGGCTCGGCGTTCGGATCGACTACTGGAACCAGGACGGCCACGTGTCGGCCCGCGCCTCCGGGGCCCTGGTCACGGTCTCGATCGCCGTGCTGTTGGCGATGATCTGGGTGCTGCACCTGCGCTATCACGACTCGAGCTGGCGGACGCTGCTGCCGTTCGGGAGTGCGATCCTGATCATCCTGGCCGGCACCTTCACCCCGGTCCCCGAACTGGTCGCCGCGGCCGCCTGCGTGGCGTTGTTGATCATCGAGGTCAGGGTCGCCCACCTGGTCGGCACCGAGGAGTGAACCGACAGCCGCACCGGCTGCAACCGGTGCGGCTGCGCCGAAACGGCCCGGCCGTGGTCAGCCGAGGACGGGCTGGGCGCGCCAGACGATCTCGCCGCCGGGCTCGGTGAATTCCAAGATCAACAGCTCGTTGTCGCCGGTGCGCCAGAGCGGCGCGGGGGCGTACAGGGTGCGCTGCGGCCCGGCGGGATTCCAGTACCGGCCGAGGTTGAAGCCGTTCAGGTACAGATATCCACCGGACCAGCCGGGCAGTTCCAGGTACGCGTCGGCGACCTCGTCCAGTCGCACCGCGGTCCGGTAGAAGCCCGGCCGATCGCCGTCGGACTGCCACCGGGCAACGGACAGGTCGGGCGGGGTCTCCAGGTCGAGCGCGGACTGCTCGAATCCGAACAGGTGCTGGTAGTCCAGCCGAACCCGGCCGACCCCCTTGCTGTCGCCGATCCCCGGACCGAAGTTCACCCGACCGAGCGACTGAACCGTGACATCAAGATCATGATCACCGGCGGCGACCGTGATCGGCAGCCGGTGCTCGCTCGCCAGTGGATAGGCAGGATCGGCATCCAACCGGCCGAGCCGGCCGATCAGCTCGCCGTCCAACCGGACCTCGGCCAGATCGGCGAGATCAACCAGACTGATCTCGCCGCTGAGCGGCCCGGTCACCGTGGTCCGATAGCGCACGACGCCGTGATGCAGCCCGAGTCGTTCGAACGGCTCCGGGGCGGGGCTGGCCGACGTCTCGTGGTGATCAAGGACCTGCTGCAGATCGACGAAGTCGGAGACCTCGACGCGTCGCTCCGGCTGTACGGCGGCGTCGGCCGGCGGCTGCGGCGGCTGTACTCCGGTACGCCGGCCGATCACCTCCCGGAAGGCGTGGAACTTCTCGGTCAGCTTGCCGTCCTCGGCGATCGCGGAGTCGTAGTCGTAGCTGGTGACCGTGGGCTGCAGGCGATCATGATCACCGAGATTCGCCCCGGCCCAGGTGCCGAAGTTGGTGCCGCCGTGGGCCATGTAGAGATTCACCGAACGGCCGTCGGCGAGAAGTTGATCAAGCTCAGCGGCCGCGTCGGCGGCGTCCCGGGTGTGGTGCTCCTCGCCCCAATGGTCGAACCAGCCGTTCCAGAACTCCATGCACATGCCGGGCTGCCCGGGCTGCAGCCGATCGAGCAGCTCGAAGGCTTCCCGTTGCCGGGAGCCGAAATTGACGGTGGCCAGCGTTTCGGACACCCGGCCGCCGGACAGCATCAGCTCGGTCGGCCCGTCGGAGGTGAACAACATGGTCGTCACACCGCGTTCCAGCAGACCGTCCTGCAGGTGCTGCAGGTACTGGTGATCATT
>DATCVL010000074.1:0-6869 GCA_036566865.1 Microlunatus sp. | reverse complement strand
ATCGAGCTCAGCACCACGCTGCGGATCGGGGAGGGATCGGTGTCGCGGAAGTAGAAGTTGGCTTCCAGTTCACGCAGTCCGGTCAGATCCCGGACACCACCGTCGATCACCGCGCCGACCCCGGTCCGGGTCGCGACGGCGGTGCCGAGGTTGTCGCCGACCACGGTCCCGTTGAAGACCTTGGAGAAGATGTCGGCGACCAGGCAGTCGCCTTGGGACAAAGACTCGATCACCCAGGTGTTCTGTCGCTCGCCGACAGTGAATCCGTGTTTGCGGCCATCCAGCACGACCGCCTGGTTGTGATCCGGCCGGTGCGGCATGAACGCGCAGGTCACGGCGCGACCGACGAATGGGCGCCCGGCGTTGGATTGGGTCCAGCCACCGACGTACTGCTGGGGATATCCCGCTCGATCCAGAACCGACCAGGCATGCTCAGCGGTCGCGTCGGCCAGGCCCTTCAAGTCCGAATCCGGCACGAGTGGGCGACCATCGGATGATCGGTCACCCTCCCAAGCCGGCGTGAGGTCCATAACCTGTTGGGGAGTCAGAAGCATCGCACGTCCTTGAGCGGCTGAGTTGCAAACAGTGCAAACGTGTTGCCCATATTGCAACGCTCGCTTTTGGGTGTCAAGAGCGTGTTCAAGATCAACTAGGACCGGCGGCTATCGGCCGAACAAGGTGTCCCGCAACCAATGCAGCCAGTCCCGAGCGGTGCGGGGCGGACCGTCCTCTTCCGAATACACTTCCGGCTCCGGCGCCTCCTCCGGCTCATCCGATGAGGATTCGTCGTCGGAGGGCAGATCCGGATTGATCATGGTGATCAGGCCAGCGCGGCCAGTCGACGGCCGGCCTCGGCCAGCAGCTCGGGGCGTTTGCAGAAGGCGAACCGGACGTAGCTCATCGCCCGGCCCGGATCGAGGTAGAACACCCGGCTCGGTACGGCGACCACGCCGGCCTTCTTGGGCAGGTCGCGACAGAAGTCGACCCCGTCGGCGTAACCCAGGCCGGCCACATCGACGGTCAAGAAATAGCTGCCCTGGCAGCGGAACGGCGGCAGCCCCGCGGCGATCAGCCCTTCCCGAAGTTGATCACGGCCGCTGCGAAGCCGCTCGTTGACCTCGACGATCCGCTCTGGCGGCAGCCGCAGCGCCTCGGCCACGGCGTACTGGAACGGGCCACCGCTGACATAGGTGAGGAACTGTTTCGTGGTGGTCACCGCGCTGATCAACTCCGGCGTCGAGCAGGCCCAGCCGATCTTCCAGCCGGTGACCGAGAAGGTCTTGCCCGCCGAGGAGATCTGTACGGTGCGCTCGCGCATCCCGGGGAAGGTGGCCAACGGACGATGTACGCCCTCGAAGGCCAGATGCTCGTACACCTCATCGGTGATCACGATCAGATCCCGCTCGATCGCCAACTCGGCGATCCCGGCCAGCTCGGCATCGTTCAGCACCCGTCCGGTGGGGTTGTGCGGACTGTTGATCAACAGGATCCTGGTCCGGTCGGTCACCGCATCCCGCAGCCGATCAAGATCAAGATCGAATTCCGGCCCGTCCAGCCGGACCGGCTTGAGCACGGCGTGGGCCATCGCGATCGAGGCGGCATAGGAGTCGTACGTCGGTTCGAACGCGATCACTTCGTCACCGGGCTCGCAGAGCGCGAGGATGGCGGCGGTGATCGCTTCGGTGGCACCGGCGGTGACCAGCACCTCGCGGTCGGGGTCGTAGTCCAGGTCGTAGTAGGCCCGCTGGTGATCGGCGATCGCCTGCCGCAACGCCGGGATGCCGCGTCCCGGCGGGTATTGGTTGTGGCCCTCCCGGATCGCCCGGACCGCGGCGTCGAGCACCTCGGTCGGCCCGTCGGTGTCGGGGAATCCCTGACCGAGGTTGATCGATCCGGTCTCCACCGCGAGTGCGGACATCTCGGCGAAGATGGTCGTTCCGAAACCGCGCATCCGCTCGACCAGCGGATTGCTCAGGTTTCGGTCTGCCGGGGGCTGTGCGTGCATGGGAACTTGCATACCAGATGTCCGTCCGGCGCAGGGCGCCACGTATCACGCCATGAGGTGGCGTGTCCGCCGAGTTCCGGGACCGGATCGAACAGCTGAACCGTGCCGTGGTGACCGGATCTCGACGATCGGGTAGGGAGCCGTCGTCGGCTGGGAGCAGCGTTGTCGGTGGGTCAACATGATCTTGAACTCACCGACATCGCGGCGCTCGTCGAGTGACCTGGCGGGATTCAGCCGGCCGTGTGCCGCTTCCGGTTGGCGACGGCGAGGTCGGTGAGCAGCTGCTCGGTTGTGTCCCAGGCGAGGCAGGCGTCGGTCACGCTCTGGCCGTAGGTCAGCGGCCGAGGAGCGGTGACGTCGAGAGGTTGTGAGCCCTCGACCAGGAAGCTCTCCAGCATCACGCCGGCGATCGCCGGTGAACCGTCGGCGATCTGCCCGGCGAGGTTCCGGGCCACCTCGGCCTGTCGCCGATGATCTTTGCCGGAATTGGCGTGACTGGCATCGACCACGACCCGTGGCACGACGCCCGCTTCCGCTGCCAGCGCGGACGCCGCGGCCACCGGTCCGGGGCCGTAGTTCGGCCCGGACCGGCCACCACGCAACACGATGTGCGTATCCGGATTGCCGGTGGTCCGCACGAGCGCCGCCTGACCGCCTCCGTCGATGCCGAGGAACGATTGCGGCGCTGCCGCGGCCAGGCAACCGTCCACGGCCAACTGAACATCGCCGTCGGTGCCGTTCTTGAAGCCGACCGGCATGGACAGCCCGGAGGCCAGCTGCCGGTGGATCTGGCTTTCCGTGGTGCGAGCTCCGATCGCTGCCCAGCTGATCAGGTCGGCGACGTACTGCGGGGTGATCGGTTCCAGCAGCTCCGTCGCGGTGGGCAGGCCGAGCTCGCCGACGTCGAGCAGGAACTGCCGCGCCATCCGAAGCCCGCCGGCAATGTCGTGGCTGCCGTCCAGGTGCGGATCGTTGATCAGTCCCTTCCAGCCGACCGTCGTACGCGGCTTCTCGAAGTAGCTGCGCATCACCACCACAAGATCATCACTGAGCTGATCGGCGAGCCCACGCAGACGATGGGCGTAGTCGAGGGCGGCGGCCGGATCATGTACCGAACAGGGTCCGACGATGATCAACAACCGGTGATCGACTCCGGACAGGACATCGGCGATCTCGGCCCGGCCGCGTTCGACGGTGGCCGCACCGGCATTCGACACAGGCAGGTCGCTCAACAGCCGGGACGGCGGCAACAACGGTTCGAACCGACGAACGTGCCGGTCGGAAGCGGACTCGGCGAGGGTGGTCGACATGGTGGTCCTCTCCGGCGGACCGATTCCCGAGCCGCCTGAAATGGCAAAGGACCAGGAGAATCCTGGTCCCGATGGCTCTGGAAGGTGTGAGGTCGTGAACTACCGCGACGCGGGCCCCTCCAGAGCCAACGCGAAGTAGAAATACCAACGACGAGTCACGCGCCGCAGCTTAGCCCAATCCGCGCCGCGTGCAACCGCGATCCCATTTCTGCTCAGGCCGGAGCGGCCGTCCGCCAGCACCTCTGCCGGGCCGGCCGGCAACTCAGTTCGGTCGCTCCCACAAGCCGGTACCGCCGCGCTGCCAGGGCAGCGGTCCGGACTCCGGCCGGTAGTTGACGCCAAGCATGTCCAGTCGCTCCAGGTGTCCCTGCAGCCTGGATGAGAAGTCGGCCCAGCTCCGGCCTGCCGGGTCGGACCAGGCAGCCTCGCTGTGCGCGCAGGCGCGCGGGAAGGCCATGTACTGCACCCGCCGCATGGTCGGCATGTACTCGGTCCACAGCTGGCACTGGGTGCCGAGAATTCGATCATGGAATTCGGCCGGGATGCCGTCGGTCGGGTCGAGGCTGTACGCCCGCTCGGTGGTGATCAGATTGCCGATGCTGTACGGCTCGTCCGGCCCGCTGTCGGGGTAGTAGTCGAAGTAGGTCTTGCTCACCGGCGACACCACCACCGGCAGCCCGGCCTTGGCCGCGGCGACGCCGTACTTCTCATCCCGCCAGGCCATCGTGACGGCGCCGTCCAGGATGCCCTCGTCGTTGATCTCGTCCCAGCCGACCAACTGCCGGCCGCGTTCGGCCAGCCAGTCCCGCAGTTGCTCGGTGAACCAGCGCTGCAGATGATCAACATCGGGCAGCCCGCGTTCGGCGGCAAGGCGTTGGGCCGCCTCGCTCTGCTGCCATTCCACCCGGGGACACTCGTCGCCGCCCACGTGAATGTACTTGCTGGGAAAGACCTCCAGCACCTCTTGCCAGATGTCGAAGGCGAATTCCAGGGCCGCGTCGGACATGTTCAGCACCTCGGGAAAGACGCCCCAGGTGGTGGCCGGCTCGTAGTCGGTCTCGGGTTTGTTGCCGAATTCCGGGAAGGCGGCCAGCACCGAGAGGACGTGCCCGGGAAACTCGATCTCCGGCACGATGGTGATGCCGCGCTGCTCGGCATATCGCACCAAGGCGCGTAGTTGATCTTGGGTGTAGAAGCCGCCGTGCGGGTTGCCGTCGCCCTTCTTCCAAGCCGGGTTCTGGCTTTCCCTGCGCCAGCAGGAGATCCGAGTCAGTTCCGGATACTTCTTCGACTCGAACCGCCAGCCCTGATCCTCGGTCAGATGCAGGTGGAAGGTGTTGTACTTGTGCATCGCCAGCAGATCGACGAAGTTGATCAGATCCTGGTACGGGCTGAAGTGCCGTCCGGTGTCCAGCATCACGCCACGCCACGCGAATCGCGGCGCATCGGAGATCTCGACCGCGCCGATGATCAACTCCGCGCCGGTCGGAGCCGGGGCGTAGACGTCGACCGGCAGCAGCTGGCGCAGTGTCTGGGTGGCCCAGTTGACACCGCGCTCATCGGCCGCGGTGATCACGATTCCCTCCGCGGTCACCGACAACCGGTAGGCCTCCGCGCCGAGTGTCTCGTCCTTGATCAACTTCAGCCCGCCGTCGTCCGCAACGGGGAGATCCAAGCCGGTGCCGGCGCCGATCAGCCGGCGTACGACCGCAGCCCAGTCGGCCGGCCCGGCGATCGCCAGATCGGGACTCAGGGTGAAGCTGCCGTTGCCGCTGACGACAGAAGTGGGGCGGGGAAGCAGGGCAAGCTGGTGTGCCTCGGGCATGGCGACAGACCTCTTCGACTGGGCGGCAGAGCTGATCCCAACCCTAGCCACGCGGACCGGCCGTCGGTGCCCTGCGCGGAGATATTCCGCGCAGCCCTGAGCGTCCGGATCAGATCCCGATCACTGCAGGGTGACGGCCGCCTCGGGCGTGAAGTTGAGGAAGCTGATCGACTCCTGCAGGTACAGCTCGACCACGTCGCGATCGTGGGCGTGATATCCGATCGACGTGTCCTGACCGAGATGAAGTGAGAAGTCGCCACCGCGAGTGCTGAGCAGCACTGCGCCGGTGATCGCCGGGGCCCAGACGATCTTGCCCTCGGTACCGAGGACCCGTTGCACCTGGTCGATGATCGGGATGCCGTGATCGGACGACTCGGAGACCAGGGTGTAGAGGTCCGCGGACAGCAGCAGTGCCCACGGCCCGGCGACACCGGCCAGCCTGAGCAGACTCGCGGCCTGGGCAACGTGGTCGTTGATCACCATCACGTCGCCGCCCAACTGCACCGACTCGGTGACCGGGGTACGCAGCCCGCTGATCCCGGCCGAGGCGAGGCCGTCCACGATCAGTCCGTCCTCGGCGAAGGCGAGCTTGCGAGCGGCCTCCTTGGCCGGCTCCCAATCAGCGTCCTGAGCGCCGCGGGCAACGTCGTCGACCTCCTCCCGGCTGACCGTGAACGGGACCCGCAACTCGATCATCGGCACCGACAGCCGACGCGCCGCGGACACCCCGTCGGCCGGTTCCGGCAGCGATTCGCGGCGGCCGGTGCCGACCGCGGCCAGCTCGAGTCCGTCCGGTCCGTCGACGTCCACCACCCGGCGGCCGGCCAGATGCCGGGTCAGGGTCCGCCGGGTCTCCTCCTCGAGGTCGGCCCAGGCGGCCGACGAGATCGGAGCGAGTTCGCGATGCAGGTTGTTCATCTGATGCCTTTCAGGGATCCGATCCGCAACGACGACTGATCGTCGATTGCCGCTTCTGCTTGAGGTTCGTCCGGTTCCGTCGGCGGAACCTGATCTTGAACGTCGGTGATCTCGTTGATCTTGGTCGCTTCTCCCGGGGCCGCCGGAAGGTCATCCAGGAAGTCCCGCGAGGGTACGAAGAACAGCGCGCCGGTGACTGCGGTGGAGAAGTCGAGGATGCGATCGGTGGTCCCGGGCGGGTTGCCGACGAACATGTTGATCAACATCTGCTCGGTCACCGCCGGGGTGACGCTGTAACCGATGAAGTAGGTGCCGAATTCGCCCTCGGCGATCGAACCGAACGGCATGTTGTCCCGGAGGATGTCCAGGTCGTTGCCGTCCTCGTCGGTGATCGAGGTCAGGGCCGAATGAGCGGTCGGCGGCTTCGCGTCGTCGTCCATCTCGATGTCGGACAGCTTGCTGCGTCCGATCACCCGCTCCTGCTCCTCGGTCGAGATCGCTTCCCAGGCGTCCAGATCGTGCAGATACTTCTGCACGATCACGTAGCTGCCACCGGCGAAGTCGGGATCCTGATCGGTGATCAAGGTGGCTGCCTCGGCATCGGAGCCATCCGGGTTCTCGGTGCCGTCGACGAACCCGAGAAGATCACGTTGCTCGAAGTAGCGGAAGCCGTGCACCTCGTCGGTGACGGTGATCGCGGCGCCGAGGGCGCTGGTGAACTGGGCTGCGAATTCGAAGCAGAGATCCATGCTGGCGGCCCGGACGTGCAGGAGCAGGTCGCCGTGGGTGGCCGGTGCGTGGTGCCGGTCGC
>DATCVL010000073.1:0-8197 GCA_036566865.1 Microlunatus sp. | reverse complement strand
TCCGACGGGGTCGGGGAATCCGAGGACCGGTTGGCTCGCCTCGTCGTCGGAGATCGCGTGACCCCGGCGGTGTCACGGTGGCGACGTAGTCATCGTCCGGCGGCAGTTCGGCGAAGGTGTACGTGCCATCGTCACCGGTGCTGGCGACGACCTCATCGCCCTCGGGCGAGATCAGTGTCACCGTCGTATCCGGGACCGGTTTGCCGTCCTGGTCGCTGACGGTGCCGCCGATGCCGCGCAGCACCGGCGAGGCGATGGTGAAGTCAAGATCATCGATGTCGGTGTTGTCCGCGGCGATGGTGGCCGAAAAGGCGCACAACTCCCCCTGGCAACCGATGGCCCCGGCTTCAGCGTTCGGCGATCAGCGCCGCGACACCATCCAGAATCCGCTCCAAGCCGTACTCGTAGGCCTGATCGGTCGCGTCCGCGGCAACGGACTCGGCGAACGCCGCGACGCTGAGTGGAAAGTCCGCAGCCCGATCGCCCACGATCTCTGTCAACGGTCCGCTGATCGCACGCTCGGGATCGTCCCCGCCGAGTTGTTGAACGATGCCGCGGACATGCGAGCTGATCAGCACCAATGTGTCCAGCCGTTCGGATCCGCGCAACGGCAACTCGGCCATCGGCGCCAACCCGGCCTCGGTCCAGCCGAGTTCGACCGGACCGATCGGCCGCGCCCCGGCAGCGGCGGCGGACATCCAACGATGTTCGGTGAAACCGATGCGCATCGCGTCGGCCCAGGCGCGCAGCCCGTCCCGCCAGGATCCCGAGGTATCCGGCGCCGGCCCCATGGCCGCTTCGATCATCAACGAGAGCAACTCGGTGCGTCCGGGCAAATGGCGGTAGAGCGCCATCTTGGTCACCCCGATCTCGGCGGCGATCCGCTGCATCGAAGCCGCGGCAATCCCTTCCCTGTCAGCGATCTCGATCGCGGCCGCCACGATCTGCGATCGGTCCACCCGCGGCTTGGGACCGCGTCGACCGACTGCCGGCTCGGACCACAGCACCGCGGCCCAGGACGCATCCGACATGTCCACCCTCTCTGCTGATCGACCTCTTGTTTGACCCATCGGGGATAAAACCCTTGCGAACTGTGTCTACCAGACACTAATCTGTTTCCGGTAGACACAGTTTATCCCCACGGGAGGTTCGTGATCATGAAGGTGCTGATTTCGGGGGCAAGCATCGCCGGTCCGGCGGTCGCGTACTGGTTGAGCAGGCAGGGCCACGACGTGACCGTGGTCGAGCAGGCGGCGGAGGTTCGCGCCGGTGGCCAGGCGGTCGACTTCAAGGGCACCACCCATCGGCTGGTGCTGGAGCGGATGGGGCTGTGGGACGAGATCCAGGCGATCCGCACTGCGGCCGTCGATCAACACATCGTCGACGCCTCGAATCGGGTCAAGGCGGTCATCCCGCATGAATTCACCGGCGGCGATGTCGAAGTGCTGCGGGGCGATCTCGGTCGGCTGATGTACGACCGCACTGCGGCGAGCTGCAGCTACCTCTTCGGCGATCGGATCGAGTCGCTCAGCTCGTACCAGGATCGGGTGGACATCGTGTTCCGCAGCGGACGGGAGGCCAGCTTCGACCTGGTGGTGGGCGCGGACGGGATCCATTCCGGCGTACGACGGCTGGCGTTCGGCCCGGAGGACGAATACGTCCAGCATCTCGGCCACTACTACGCAGTGGTGGGCAGCAACTCGAACGAGGCCATCGACAGTGGTGATCATGACGCAGCCGGCCGGGCGATCGGCTACTGGTACAACGAGCCCGGGCGGCTGGCGGCCATCGGCGGCCCCAAGGCACCCAACCTGTACGTCTTCGCGGCGCCGAAGGATGCCTACAACCGGCACGATGTCGGGCAGCAGAAGAAGTTGATCATGGACAGCTACGCCGGCAGCGGTTGGCGGGTGCCCGAGATGCTCGCGCTGCTGGAGGACGCGCCGGACTTCTATCTGGACGGCATCAACCGGGTCCGGATGCAGAACTACACCCGGCCCCGAGTGGTGCTGGTCGGCGACGCGGCGTACGGCAACACCCTCGGCGGTTTCGGCACCGGGATGTCGGTCGTCGGCGCCTACGTGTTGGCCGGCGAACTGGCGAAGACGGGTGATGATCTTGACTCCGCACTGGCCGGCTACGACGCGATCATGCATCGCTACGCCAAGGTGGCGCGCTCCGGCAACGCCGGACCGTTCCTCGCTCCACCCAGCCGGCTCCAGATCAAGCTGCGGGATCTCACCTTCAGAAATCGGGCGATGTTCGGCCTGATGATGAAGCTGACCGACAAGTTCGCCACCGACATCGCCCTGCCGGACTACCCGGAACTCGCGGACCGCTGAGCAAGACCAGAGCTAAACGATTGACCCAAACACGGCGAATAACCGCTAGCCTCGTCCAGACACCATGGCGCGAGCGAACAGGTTGATCAGCCCGTGAACACAGCCCGACCCGAGACGACCACCACCCGGCGCGCGTCCCCGTTGCCCTATCGTTCCTTGATCTGGTTGGCGGTGGCAGCCTTCTCCACCGGAATCGACGGCTACGTGCTGGCCGGCTTGCTGCCCAAGATCGCCGATGACCTGACCGTCACCGAAGCGTTGGCCGGGCAGTTGGTGTCGGTGTTCGCGCTCACCTCCGCGATCGCGGCTCCCGTGCTCGGCGCAGCCACCAGCGGCTGGGAACGCCGCCGCACCATCTCGTTGTCGCTGGCGGTCTTCGTGGCCGGCAATCTGATCGTGGCCCTGGCACCCGGCTATGCGGTCGCACTCAGCGGCCGGGTGGTGGCCGCGCTGGGAGCCAGCCTGCTGAACGCCGCGATCTCCGGGTACGTGATCCACCTGGCGCCCGAAGAGCACCGCGGCAAGGCGCTGTCCTTCGTGCTCGGCGGTTGGATGACCGCAACCGCGCTCGGCGTCCCGGTCGGTCTGCTGCTCGGGCAGTCCAATTGGCGGTTCCCGTTGATCATGGTCTCGGTGGTCGGCACCGTGGCCCTGATCGGGATCGTGATCAAACTCCCCCATCTCCGGCTGCCCCCGAGCACTCTGGCCGAGCGCCTGAAGCCGCTGCGGCAGCCGCGACTGGTGGCCGGATTGCTCGTCACCACAGGGATTCTGTGCGCCAGTTACAGCTGCTTCACCTACGCCGTGCTGATCCTCGGACCGAGCCATCAGGCCGGCTGGATGATCATCCTGATCATGTTCGGCTACGGCCTGGCCAGCATGCTCGGCAACGCCTTCACCGGCCGGCTGGCCGACCGGTTCACCCCGCTGCGCGTGCTCACGGTGCTCTTGATCGGACTGCTGCTGAACAGCGTGCTCGGATCGATCGCGTTCGAGTTCGCCCCGCTGCCGGTGATCGCCGTACTCGGCCTGGTCTGGTTCTTTGCAGCCGGTGTCGGCAACGGCGGCGCTGCCGTGCCGCAGCAGTCCCGGCTGGCCTCGATGGCACCGCAGTCGGCAGCCATCGTGATGGCCCTCAATGCCAGCGCCATCTCGCTCGGCTCCGCCCTGGGTGGCGGCCTCGGCGGCGCGTCGCTGACCGCCGGGCTGGTCCCGCACGGCCTGCTCGCCGTCGCCGCCTGCGTACTGGCCGCGACGCTGACCCTGCATCTGGTGGTGGCCCGGCTGACTGCCCGGAGTACCGCCGTCACCGCCGCCTGACCTCAGTCGCCGTAACGCGGTCGGAGGAACTGGAGAGCCGCCAGGAAGATTCTCGGGCTTGCCACGACGCCGCAACCGGAGTGGTATGAGGAGATGGTCGGGTCGTCGAGGGGCGAGGCCGGCCGACGGGTCGAACGCAGTGCTGCGGAGGTGGTCGCCATGGCCGTCAGGGCCGAGTCCGGTACGCGTCAGCGCGGCCGAGCCGGCGTGCCGGCGGTGACTGATCCGGCAGCGGTACGCAATGTCGTGCTGGTGGGACCGTCCGGTGCGGGCAAGACCACATTGGTCGAGGCGCTGCTCACCCACGCGTCGGTGATCACCCGGGCCGGCACCGTCGCCGACGGCAACACCGTCTGTGATCACGACCCGGCGGCGATCCAACAGCAACGGTCGGTGTCGCTGTCGGTGGGCTCGCTGGTGCACGATCAGACCAAGATCAATCTCATCGACACTCCCGGCTATCCCGACTTCATCGGTGAGTTGCGGGCCGGGTTGCGGGCGGCCGACGCGGCGTTGTTCGTGATCTCCGCCACCGACTCTGCCGGCCGGCCGGACGGTCAGCAGGGCATCGATCCGAAGACCATCGCCGATTGGGAGGAATGCGCAGAAGTCCGGATGCCTCGGTTGGTCGTGGTCACCCAGTGCGATCATCCGCGGGCCGCGGTGGAGGGCACCTTCGCCGCCTGTCGGGATGCCTTCGGCGATGGCGTCGCCCCGCTCTACCTGCCGATCCGGGACGGCAGTGAGTTGACCGGCCTCTACGGCCTGCTGTCCCAGACCCCGGCGGATCGGGCGCCCGACGGCGCGGACCAGGCGCGGGCCGCGTTGATCGAGGGGATCATCGAGCAGTCCGAGGACGAGACCCTGATGGATCGCTACCTGGCCGGCGAATCCGTCGACGTCAAGACCCTGATCGACGACCTCGAGACGGCGATCGCTCGGGGCAGCTACTACCCGGTGGTCCCGGTGTGCTCACTCTCCGGGATCGGGCAGGACGCGTTGCTGGAGGTGCTGGTCGGCGGGCTGGGTTCGCCGGCGCACCATCCGCCCCGGCCGGTCACCGGACTCGACGGCGCTGATCGCCCGGCGCTGGCAGCCGATCCGGACGGCCCGTTGGCGGCCGAGGTGGTGCACACCTCGGCCGACGCCTATGTCGGTCGGGTGTCGCTGGTCCGGGTCTTCTCCGGCACGCTGCGACACGACGTCGGCGTACACATCAGCGGCCATCGCCCCCCGCTGGCAGCGATCGACAGCGACGGACCGGGCCCGGATGCGCCCGATGATCATGATGACGACGAACGCATCACACATCTCTACAGCCCACTCGGCGCCGATCTGCGGGAGATCGACAACTGCGTCGCCGGCGACATCTGTGCGCTGACCAAACTGGAGACGGCCCAGACCGGCGACACCATCTCCGCCAGCAGCGACCCGTTGCTGTTGCAGGTCTGGAATCTGCCCGAGCCGCAGTTGCCGATCGCGGTGTTGGCCCGCAGTCGCGGCAATGAGGACGCACTGGTCCGGAACCTGGCCAAGCTGGTCGCCGCGGACCCGACCCTGCGGCTGGAGCACAATCCGGAGACCCATCAGACGGTCCTGTGGTGCATGGGCGAGGCGCACGCCGACGTGCTGCTCTCCCGGCTGCGGGCCGGTGGCGTCGAGGTCGACACCGAGCCGGTCCGCGTTCCGCTGCGGGTCACGCTCGCCGGGCCGAGCCGGGTGACCGGACGGCATGTCAAACAGTCCGGCGGCCACGGTCAGTACGCGGTCTGCGAGGTCGAGTTCGAACCGCTTCCGCGGGGCGCCGGCTTCCAGTTCGCCTCCAAGGTCTTCGGTGGTGCCGTGCCACATCACTTCATCCCGAGTGTGGAGAAGGGCATCCGGGAGCAGATGCAGCGCGGCGTGACCGAGGATCGGCAGCCCGTCGTCGACATCAAGGCAACCCTGGTCGACGGCAAGGCGCACAGCGTCGACTCCTCCGACGCGGCCTTCCAGACCGCCGGCGCGCTGGCCTTGAAGGAAGCGGCCGCGGCCGCTCGGACCGTCCTGTTGGAGCCTCGGGACACCGTCTCGGTGCTGATCCCGAGCAGCTATGTCGGCGCCGTGCTGGCCGACCTCTCGGGACGTCGGGGCCGGGTGCTCGGCACCGAGGTCGCCGGCGCGGGGCGTTCATGGATCCGGGCCGAAGTGCCCCAGATCGAGCTCCTGCACTACGCCATCGACCTGCGCGCGATGACCGCCGGCGCGGCCTCGTTCACCCGGACCTTTGCCCACTACGAAGTCGCCGGGTGATGATCACGGCTGAGCCGAAGACGCCAGCTCAGCGAGCCTTCCGGCCCGAGCCGGGCAGCTCCTGCGCCATCGGCCGACGGATCGGCGGTGCTGCCGATCATCGGCTCGATCCCGATACTCCGGTACGGCGCCGGCTGCGGCCAGCCGCCGAGATTTCTCCAGTAGAGCAGGGATGTCGGGGCGCTGCCGTCGGCGACCTGCCAATCGAGGTGCAGTCGGTGAGGGCCGTCGATCACGTCCACCGCGGAGCAGTCGATGATCATCGCGTACGCGGTCTGGTCGATCGGAGTCAGGTAGCTGACATCGACCCCGTCCAGCATCGGCCAGCTCGCCTGCTCCACCACAGGATGGTCGAACACCTGCATCGGCGGGTTGCCGTCGATCACGATCCTGGCCCGGTCGCTGAGGTCCAGCAGGGCGTGCACAGCGTGGACGAAGTGGAGTCCCGGCGGCCCGTCGATCCGGTACCCGATCATGGTCTGCTCTGCCGACTCGGTGACGGTCCGCTGCAGGGTGACGTCGTCCAGGGTGCACCGATCGGTCCGCGGTGCGCGGCCCTTCCCGACCGGTTCGTGATCTTGCTGCCGGAGCTGGTGCCAGCGTAGGGTCCAGGCCGCGCCGTGATCGGGACGACCACGTACGGTCGGGAAGCACTCCTCCACTCCTCCGGCGTCGACGAACGGCTCGCCGGCCCGGGCAGTGAGACGGTCGGTCTGCACGGTCGGGTCCGGGTGACGCCACAACCATTCATGTCCGTCGTCACACACCGACGTCCACCGGCCTCCGTGGACAGCATCGACGCCGACCTTGATCATCGCCGACCGCCCGCTCTCATCCGGTGCCCGTCATTCGGCGATCCGGTTCAGGACGATCAGGTCGGCATCGGCGGACATCCGGTACCGGATCGGCAGTCCGTCGGCCATCGCCGCCGCACCGGTGATCGTTCCTCCGTCGGCCAACCGGTAGCGGTCGCCGGGATCAAGATCAACCGGGCGGATCCGAGCCTGTGGATCGGCTCCGGGTCGGGCGTAGACGAACAGGCAGACCCGGTGATGATCGACGAACTCCACCGCATAGATCGGCTCCCGCGGATGCCCGATCCGATGCACGGTGCCGTTGTGTACGGTGTCCCTGATCTCCCGATAGCTGGTGATCAAGGTCGTCGCCAGTGCTCGGGTATCGGCGTCCCAGGCCAGCAGATCGGCCCCGATGCCGAGCACACCACTCATCGCCACCGCGAACCGGAAACCGAGTGATGCCGGGTCCGGGTCCAGCCGATCAGCCTCGTCGGTCACCCAGGAACTCATCACCGAGGCCGGATAGCGGCCGAGGAAACCGTGCTGGATCGCCAGTCGGTCCCGGGGGCCGGTCTCGTCGCTGGTCCACACCACATCGGTCAGCGCCAGCACACCGTTGTCGATCCGACCACCGCCGCCGGCACAGGCCTCCACCGTGACCTGCGGAAATTCCGTCCGCAACAGACGCAACAGCGCGTAGTAGCCCTGGGTGTGCTGCACACTCCACTGTCGACCATGATCATCATCGGGTCGGCCGCCGTCACTGACCGGACGATTCATGTCCCACTTCAGGTAGCCGATCCGGCCGTCGGACAGCAGGTCCCGCAGGGTCTGCCCGGCCCAGTTCAGGACCTCGGGCCGACCAAGATCGAGAACGTACTGATTGCGGGAGGTGACCAGCGGACGATCACCGGCCCGATAGACCCAGTCGGGGTGTGCGCGAAAGAGGTCGCTGTCCGGATTGACTGCTTCCGGTTCGATCCAGAGGCCGAAACGCATCCCGGTCTCCTCGACCGCTTCGATCAGCGGCCCGAGGCCGTCCGGGAATTTGATCTGGTCCGGCGTCCAGTCGCCGAGCCCGGCCCGATCACCTGTCCGGCCGGAGAACCAGCCGTCGTCGACCACGAACACCTCGGCGCCGATCTCGGCGGCGATCTCGGCCAGCCGGATCTGGTGCTCGACCTGGACGTCGAAACCGGTCGCGTACCAGGAGTTGTAGACGATCGGTCGATGATCGACATCGCGGCTGCGGGCCAACTGCTGTCGTTGGTAGTCGTGCCACTGCCTGGTCAGATCGTCCGGTCCGGCGACGCTGCGAATACCCAGCGTGACAGGGGTTTCGAACGACTCCCCCGGTTCGAGTGTGATCACACACGTCTCGTCGTCGATGCCGGCCGCGACCCGGACCTGATCAGCGCCCGGAACCGCGTCCACCAGCATCCGCCA
>DATCVL010000072.1:0-26204 GCA_036566865.1 Microlunatus sp. | reverse complement strand
TATCGCACGAACATTCCGGAATGGACCGGATGCTAGCGCGTGAAAGCCCTAGTCAGCAGCATTCTGCCTAGTCAGTACCGGGTAAGGTGACGGGTTCGACTCCCGTCACCCGCTCCCCTTTCCGGCTCGGGCCGGGCTCATCCCCGCCTCGACGTTTCGCCACTGCGCGGATCCATCAGCGCGCGGCTGGTGCCGGGCTCGAGCGTCGCGCGATCCCGGCCACGCCCGCGTCGCCTTCTCCCGGTGGGTGCCGGAAATTCTGGACCCGCTCGGACCCGAAGCTGGCAGGATGCCGGCATGGAACCGACCGGATCGCTGCGGGAGCAGCGCGGATTCAGCCGGTTCTGGACGGCCGAGACGGTCTCCGGTTTCGGCACCGCGATCACCGCGCTGGCCCTGCAGTGGCTGATCGTGGACACGCTGCACCGCGGATCCGAGGTCACCGGGATGGTGAACGCCGCCCGCTGGCTGCCGTACATGATCTTCGGCCTGCTGGCCGGCGTGATCATCGATCGGATGCGGCGGCGGCCGGTGCTGGTGATCACCGATCTCGCCCGCGGAGTGTTGCTGGTGGCCATCCCGCTGCTGGCGTTGTCGGGCACGCTCTCGGTGCCGACCTTGATCATCTTCATGATCATCTTCGGTACGATGTCGGTCGCCAACGATGCCGCGTCGCAGTCGATCTTGCCCCGCCTGGTGGCGCGTCAGCAGTTGCCGGCAGCAAATGCCCGACTCGATCAGGCGGCTGCGGTGATCCAGGTGGGCGGACCGGCGCTGTCCGGGTCGCTGGTGAAGTTGATCACCGCGCCGTGGGCGGTGTTGCTGGATGCGGTCAGCTATCTCGTCTCGGCGGTGCTGACCCTGACCGTACGCGTGGACGAAGCGATCGCCGAACGGACCCCGGGTGGTTTCGCGCAGCTCCGGCGGGAGGCGGCCGACGGGCTGCGCTGGGTGTACCGGCACCGGATGCTGATGCCGCTGGCGCTGAACACCAATGCCTGGTTCATCTGCAATTCGGCCGCCGGTGCGGTGCTGGTCCCGTACGTCTACCAGGATCTCGGCTTCGGTGCAGCCGCCTTCGGACTGTTGCTGGCCGCGGGCGGCGTCGGGGCACTGATCGGTGCGCTCTTCGCGGTCCGGTTGGGGGCCGCATTCGGCGCCGGTCGGGTGATCATCATTGCTCGGGCCGGCTACCCGATCGGCTGGCTGTTGGTCGCGGTCTGTCCGGCGGCCGGTTGGCAGGGGTGGCTGATCTTCGGGGCAGCCCAGTTCCTCCTCGGCCTGATCGGCGGTGCCGAGAACACCAACGAGATGGCGTATCGGCAGATGGTCACCCCGGACGGGCTGCAGGGCCGAACGAACGCGATCATGCGCTCGACGAATCGATCCATGATCGTTTTCGGTGCACTGGCCGGAGGGTTCCTCGCTGCCGCCATCGGTGAGCGCCTGGTGCTCTGGATCGTTGCTGCCGGCTTCGCGGTGGTCGCGCTCACGCTCGCGCTCTCACCCTTCCGGACGGCGACGCTGGCCGACGCCCAGGACGCTGGCTGACCAACCGCTGGCTGACCAACCGGTGGAGTCGCTGGATTCGGCCGTCAGCCGGTTGCCGCCTGCACCGCATCACGTACGAGTTGACCATGGGTCAGTTGCCAGCGGGCGGCGTCGATGCTGTCCGCCAGAGTTTGATCATGATCGGGTAGCTTCCGCCGCTCCAGCCGGCCGGAGGAGATCTGTTGCCCGTAGTTCGCCTCGATGATGTTTCCGGCCAGGATGAGGCCGGGGAGCGCGTCGATCTCAGCGCCGGTGAGCGGGCTCGAGTGCTGGTAGCCGCGCAGGAAGGGCTCGATGTGTCGGGCCCGATCTTGATCCGGGACCCGACCTCCGCGCCAACGCAGCCGCAGCCGCCGCGACAGGTACCTGGCGACGTCCCAGGTCCGTGGAGCCAGCGGCAGATGATCGAAGTCGATGAAGCCGGCCACGCTGCCGCCCTTTTGCAGCAGGACATTCTCCGGGGTCAGGTCGCCGTGGACCAGCTGGGTCGGCAGCGCATCGATGCCGGCGGTGATGGACCCGACTCTCGGCGCAAAGAGGTCCGCGACATCCGGTGGCAACAGCAGTTCGTCGCGCAGACTGACCGACAACTGCTCGGTGTAGGAGTGAACCGGCCACGGATAGCCCGCCAATCCGGCGTGCAGCTCCGCTACCGCGCGACCGGCCACGCCTTCCGCCTCGAGGGTCTCGGCCGAGTCGAGATCATCGAGGTCCAGCCGCGGCATCAGGATGAAGGATTCCTCCCCGTCCACGCCGAACACGCTCGCGTCATCGGTGATCAAGAACTCCGCCACGACGATGCCCCGTCGCGACAGCCAACCCAGGACCCGCGCCTCGTCCGCGAGAGGAAGATTTCGCCACGGACTCAGCTGCTTGAGGAAGTACTGCCGACCGTCGGTCGCGACAACCGGCCACAACTCGCGGCCGGGGTCCTCGCCGCCGACCGACGCCTCGGTGCCCAACAGCGTCTTCCACTGCCGAAGGATCCGGAGCAGGCGGGATGTCGAGGGCATGATCAACTCCTGGTTCGTCGAATCTGGTCCCGGTACCGGTGAGTTCGTGGGAGTCAGTCGGTGATCTTGTAGACCCGGGCCGCCGGGACCTCCTCGGTCGCGGTCAAGGTGAGCCCGCCGAGGTGGCGTTCGACCTGCCAATCCGGCACCGCTCCGACCGGCGGATAGATCTGCTCGATGGTCCGATCGGCGACATCGGCAAGCTCGAGTCGTACGCTGTTGGGCGCCAGCCGCTGCCGCCAGGCGATCAGGTAGGTCGCCTCTCCGGCATCCAGCGCGACCGTCGTCCACGGCTGGTCCCAGCTCGGCATGCCGGTCGGAAAGCGCGGGACGGACCGGATCAGGTCGGCCCGCATTCCCTTGTGTACGGCGATTCCGGCGGCCACCAATGCCCTCTGCGCCGGTGACATCCGGTCGATCAGACCGGCCTGGTAGATCCGCCCGGCCAGCCCGGTACACATGTTGAAGATGATCAGCTCGTCGTTCATGGTGGCTTGCGGATAGGCCCAGTTGCCGGCCTGCTCGGGCAACAGGTGCACCAGCGCGCCGGCGGCGATCGCGGGGTAGAGCAACGGATCCTGCTGATCGGTGGTCGACTGCAGCGCCAGCCGGAACAACATCGCGAAGTCCGAACGCATCGCACCGGAGGCGCAGTTCTCGATGATCAACTTCGGATGCCGGTCCAGCAGTCGATCCAGCCAGGCCAGCAGCGCTCGGTTGTGCTCCAGCAGCCCGTGCCCGACCGATGGCGCGTCGCGGTCGGTGCCGGCTCCCGGGGTCACGTTGTAGTCGAATTTGAAGAAGCCGACGCCCAGTTCGTCGATCAGCCGGTCGACGGCCGCATCGAGGTGGGCAACCGCGGCGGGGCTGCGCAGGTCGAGCAGGTAGCGGTTCCGTTCCCGGACCCGGATGCCGTTGCGTTGCAGGAAAGCCGAATCGGGCAGGCTGGTCGCGGCCTGCGACGTGATGCCGACCACCTCCGGCTCCATCCACAGCCCCGGCACCATGCCGCGGGAGCGGATGTGATCAAGAACGAAGCGGAGCCCGCGCGGGAAGCGCACGGTCGACGGCTGCCAGTCCCCGACGCTCGCCCACCAACCCGAGGTGTCGTCGTACCAGCCGGCGTCGATACAGAAGTACTCGCAGCCGACCTCGGCGGCCGCGTCGATCAGCGGCAGCAACTTGGCTTCGGTCGGATCCCCCTCCAGGGTGTCCATGTAGTCGTTGAAGATCACCGGCAGGTCGGTGTTCTGAGGATGGGGTCGGCGGACCGCGCGACGGTACGCGGCCAAGTGGCCGAAGGCGTCAGCAAAGGACGGACCGGTACTGAAGCTGACCGGGATCGTGGTGAATTCATGATCAGCATCGACCGTGTACGACCACTGATGCAGGGCATCGATCGGGCCGAGCAGGGCGACGTACGCGCCGTCGTCGCGGCCGGCGGTCTGCGGCGGACCGGCCGCCTCGTCGCTGCCCACCACCGGGGCAGCGGAGGCGGATTCCGGACGCAGGGTGTGCGGTCGCTCGCCGACCTCCCACTGCCAGCCGCCGTTGTGCTCGATCTGCCAGGCCAGGGTCCGTCCGGAATCGCGATCCTGGATCGCCCCGGCAGGAAGGTAGGCCCCGGAGGACCAGCCGCCGATCGAGGAGACCCGAATGCTGTCCCGGGTGGTCGCTCCGCGTGCGGCCGGATCGACGGTGATCATTCCCTGCGAACGCAATGGCCGGGACTGCCAGCGATTCTCCGCACACCAGCTGGTCTCGGCGTGCCAGACGTCGAGATTGTTGGGCTCGCCACTGATCACGGCGCCGGTGGCCAGGCTGGTGACCGCCCAGAGGGTGACCGGGCCGGCGCCCGGCAGGGTGCCGACGGTGGTGGTGCTGCGGACCGCGGGAATGCCCATGTGGGCACGGAATTCCGAGATCACCTGCAGACCCGACTCCGGGTCGGACTGGGTGATCGACAAGATGTTGATCTTGTCGTCATGATCGACCTGGTGGGAGACGTAGCGCAGGTTGGCGCCGATCCGGGTGCCGCTGTGTCGGTTGCAGCTGCCCCAGTTCTCGTTGCCCCAGGTCGGGGTGAGGATCTCGACCAGCGGCTGCCGGGCTCGCCGTGTTGCAGCCGACGGGGCCGAGCTCTCCGGTGCGCCGGCGGCTGCCGGCCGGATGTCGATCAGCTCGACGGGCCGGTCCTTCGTCGCGGTGAAGCTCAAGGCGAGCGCGGAGTTGTCCCATTCGATCAAGGTCACGATGGTCCTTCGTCAGTGGCGGACGGGTGGTCGGTTGCCGTGCGATCAGGGCGTAGCGGTCGACTGGGGGCAACGATAGTGACGCGATTGAGCGCGGAGCGCAGCGCCTGAATGCAGGCGTGGCATCAACTCCCGACCGAGCGACAGGCGCCGATCGTGCACGCCTGAGCCTGGATCCGGCGCAGTCGCTGCTCGTCGCGGCCGGTGGCTGCTCCCGGCCACCGAACCCGATCGCGGACACACCGAGCCCCGGGGATGCGGGCGGCGCGACGTGGGCGTATGTTGACCAATCGGCAGTTAGCGTACGGTCGGTCGCTAAAGTGCTGATATCAGCTGTGCAAAGCCGGCCGTGCGACAACGGAATGATCCAGGCAGCGTAGCTTCCTGGCGATCAGGAGCGGGACGGGAGTCAATCTCATGCATCTACTCGTCAAGGGCACCGAGAGCCGGCTGACCGGCGAAGCGCTCGTACCCAACTCGAAGTACCACGCCCATCGTGCCCTGATCCTCGCCTCGCTGGCGCCGGGGGTCAGCCGGATCACCGGCCTGTCGGACGCCCGGCACGTGCAGTACACGGTCGGGTTGTTGCGCGGTCTGGGTACCAAGATCGACATCGAGGGCGACACCTTCATCGTGCACGGCGGCCCGTACCGTCCGGTTCGCGACAGCGTGTCCGCCGGCAGTTCCGGCACCACCCTGTATTTCATGATCGGATTGGCCTCGTTGGCCGAGACACCGGTCGTGGTCACCGGTCAGAAGTACTTCCAGCGTCGTCCGGTCGGGCCGTTGCTGCGATCGCTGCAGCAGATGGGGGTCGAGCTCGAGTCGGCCGACGATTGCCCGCCGATCAGCGTTGCCGCCAAGCGGCCGACCGGAGGTCACGTCACGATCGCCGGCACCCTGTCGCAGTGGATCTCCGGTTTGATCTTGCTCGCCCCGTTCGCCACCGGCAAGACGGTGATCGAGGTCGAGGGCGAGCTGAACGAGCAGCCCTACATCGAGCTGACCGTCGAGATGATGAAGCAGTTCGGGCTGACCGTGAAGGCATCGCCGGACTGGCGCCGGTTCGAGATCGAACCCAACCAGCAGGCGGTTCCCTGCGATCTGACCATGCCGCCGGACATCGGCTCGGCCGCGTTCGGCATCGCCGCCGCCGCGCTGCACCCGTCGGACATCCTGCTCCGCGGGCTGCATCAGCTCTCCGGCGGTCCGGCCGATCACCCCGAGGTGCATTTCCTCGACATCGCCCGCGAGATGGGCGTGCCGATGGAGCTGACCGAGGACGGCGTCCGGATCCGGCACGACGGCATCCGGCTGAATCCGACCAAGATCGACTGTCGCGGAATCCCTGACATGCTGCCGATCCTGAGCGTGATGGGCACCTTTGCCGACGGCGAGACGACGTTCTCCAACATCGCCCACGTCCGGTTGAAGGAGTCCGACCGAGTCTCGGCGATGCTGCAGCTGAACCAGATGGGCGGCGATCTTGATCTTGATGGCGACATCCTCCGGGTACGGGGTGTGGACCGGCTGACCGGCGCCAAGCTGTCGTCCTTCAACGACCATCGGGTGTTGATGTCGTTGGCGGTGGCTGCATCGACGGCCCGCGGCGACTCGACGCTGACCTACCCGAACGCGTACCGGATCTCCTATCCGGCTTACCTGGAAGCGATGAACGGTTTCGGCATCCCGATGACCGTCGAGGGTGGCAAGCCGAGCAAGGACGAACGCCCACAACGCAGGTTGCCGATCCAGGCCAGCCGTCCCGACCTCGCGGCCAAGACCACCCTGTCCGACTGGCTGGCCCGGTGGGCCGAAGAGCGTCCGGATGATCTTGCCGTGCTGGACGCCCGGCCGCGGAGCACGAACAAGATCACCTGGGGCGAGCTCGATCGACGGGTCGATGTCGTCGCCAGCCAGTTGATCAAGCTGGGCGTCCAGCCCGGCGAGCCGGTGGCGTTGCAGTTGCCGAACTGGACCGAGTTCGTGATCATCGCGCTGGCCACCATGCGGATCGGCGCGGTCTGCTGCCCGCTGATGCCGATCTTCCGGGAACGCGAGATCGCCTTCATGTTGCGCCGGGCCAAGGCGCGGGTGCTGTTCGTCCCCGAGACCTTCCGCGGCCGTGAGTACGCCGGGGAGATCTCCCGGCTGGTCGACGGCGACGGTGCCGAGCCGCCCGCGGACCTGAGGCACGTGGTGGTGCTGCCGGGTGATGTGCAGTCCGGCGGCGACTGGGTGCCGGGCCCGGTGGCCTGGCACGACTGGAACGACCTACTGTCCGGCGAGGTCGATCAGGAAGCTCTGGCCCAGCGCAAGCCGTCGCCGGAGCAGACCGCACAGCTGCTCTTCACCTCCGGCACCACCGGCGAGCCGAAGGGATCGCTGATGACCGGCGGGACCTTGTCGCGGGCCGCATCGATGGAGATCAAGCATCTCGGGTTGGATGCCTCGGACGCGGTCTACATCCCGTCTCCGCTGGCACATCAGACCGGCTTCCTGTACGGGATGTGGCTGGCGATGGAGCTCGGAGTACCGCAGATCATCCAGGCGGTCTGGGATCCGCGGCGGGCACTGGCCGCGCTGCGGGAAGGCGGCGGCAGCTTCGTCCAGGCGGCGACGCCGTTCCTGGCCGACCTGGTCAAGGCAGTCGAGGCGGGAGAGGAGGCCCCGCCGAAGCTGCGGATCTTCGTGGCCACCGGTGCTGCGGTGCCGCGCGGGCTGGCCGAGCGGGCAACCCGGGTGCTGGGCACCGCGGTCTGCGGCGCGTTCGGCACCACCGAGACCTGCCTGGGTGCGCTGAGCGCGCCGACCGACGAGGCAGTCAAGGTGTGGGGAACCGACGGTCGGGCCCTGGACGGGATCAAGCTGCGGATCACCGACGACAACGGCCGGGTGCTGGCAGCCGGCACCGAAGGCAACTTCGAGATCTTGTCGCCGACCTACTTCGAGGGCTACCTGGACCGGCCGGATCTGACCGCCCAGGCCTACACCGAGGACGGTTGGTACAAGACCGGTGACCTCGGCATCATCGACGAGTCCGGCTTCATCAGGATCACCGGCCGGGTCAAGGACGTGATCAACCGCGGCGGCGAGAAGGTGCCGGTGGCCGAGATCGAGAACCTGATCTACGACCATCCCAGTGTCGACGATGTCGCGGTGGTCGCGATGCCGGACGAGCGTCTCGGTGAGCGGGCCTGCGCCTTCGTGGTGTTGAAGGGTGGCCAGAGTCTCGACTTCGAGGACATGATCAAATACCTGGATGATCACCAGGTGGCGAAGTACTACTGGCCGGAGCGGTTGCAGCTGATCGACGTGCTGCCGCGGAACGCCGCCGGCAAGATCCAGAAATTCCTACTTCGGGAGCAGGCCAAGGAGCTGCGCCCGCAGCGCATCGAAGGGAAGTGACCGGGTGACCAACCCGCAACCAATCGGCATCGCCCAGGGTTCGTACGAGAAGTTGATCACCGAGGTGACCGAATGGGTCACCGGTCCGGGCGAGGACTGGGCGGACCGGATCGAGGCATCCGGCGAGGTGCCGGAGGAACTGTGGACCGAGCTGCGCGAACGCGGCTACCTGTCGATGGCAGCGCCCGAACGACTGGGCGGCAGGGGATTGAGCTTCGAGCAGTGGCTCGGGCTGATGGAGATCTTCTCCCGCTCCCATGCCTCGGTCCGGATGATCGTGCATGTGGTCAACGGCACCTGGCGGGCGATGGATCCGTGGGCCACCGAGGAACAGCGTGATCAGTTCGTCCGGCCATCGGTGGCCGGCACCAAGAAGGTCGCGTTCGCGCTGACCGAACCGGGCAACGGTACCGGCGCGGACATCAGCTGCTCGGTGGAACGCGACGGCGACACCTACTACCTGTCCGGCGAGAAGCACCTGATCACCTTCGGCGTCCGCTGCGACTACTGGCTGCTGGCCGCCCGGCTGGCCGGCAGCACCGGGCACGAGGGCACGGTGGCGCTGATGGTGCCGCGCGACGTCTCGGGTGTCCGGGTGCAGGACACCTCCCAGACGATGGGAGTGACCGGCACCGACCACGCGCACATGATCTTCGATCGGGCACCGGTGCCGGTGGCCAACCGGCTCGGCGAGGAAGGTCAGGGACTCCAGGTCGCGCTCGGTGGATTCCTTTTGCCGTCAAGGGTTTCGGTGGCGATGAGCTGTGTCGGACTGGCTGAGCGAGCCCAGGAGTTGGCGTATGCCTACGCCAGCCGGCGGGTCACCTTCGGCAAGCCGCTGACCGCGCGTCAGGCGATCCAGTTCATGCTGGCCGAGAACGAGGCCGACATCGAGGCGGCCAAACAGTTGATCTTGTACGCGGCCCGCGAGTGGGAGGCGGGCAGCCCCCGTGGCCAGCAGCTCTCCTCGATGGCCAAGATGACCGCGGTCAGCATGCTCGGCCGGGTCACCGACAAGGCCCTGCAGATCCACGGCGGCCTCGGCTACTGGAAGACCGAGAAGATCGAGCGGGTCTACCGCGATGCCCGGGCCCAGCGATTCGAAGAGGGCACCAACGAGATCCAGAAGATGGTCGTCTTCCGCGAACTGCAACGCCAACACTGACCTGTCAGAAGCCGTTTCGGCTCCTGCCACACGACCTTCTGACAGGTCGGATGAGAGGGAACAACTTTGAGCAAGCTGCACGAGAACAAGATCGCGTTGATCACCGGTGCCTCCCGAGGCATCGGTCGCACCCTGGCGCTGACGCTGGCGAAAGAAGGCGCCACCGTCGTGATCAACTACAAGAAGAACGCCGATCTGGCCGAGAAGGTGGTCGCGGATGTGACCGAACTCGGTGGGCGGGGTGTCGCCGTCCAGGCCGATGTGGAGACCGAGGACGGCATCACCGCTCTGTTCGATGCGGTGGCTGACCAGTACGGCCGGCTGGACTACTTCGTCGCCAATGCGGCCGCCAGTGCGTTCAAGAACATCGTCGATCTCAAGCCGCATCACCTGGATCGCTCGTACGCCATGAACATGCGGTCCTTCGTGCTCGGTGCGCAGCAGGCGATCAAGCTGATGGACCAGGGTGGCAGGATCCTGACACTGACCTCGTACGGCAGCATTCGGGCCTACCCGACTTATGCGACCCTTGGCGCGATGAAGGCCGCGGTCGAGGCCTGGGTGCGCTACATGGCACTCGAGTTCGCTCCGTACGGCATCAATGTCAACGCGGTCAACGGCGGCTTGATCGACTCGGATTCGCTCGAGTTCTTCTACAACGTGCCGGGCATGGCGCCGATGCAGACCGTGCTGGACCGGATCCCCAAGCGGCGTCCCGGCACCGTCCAGGAGGTTGCCGACACCTGCGACTTCCTGCTGTCACCGGCCTCGGAGTACATCACCGGCCAGACCATCGTGGTGGACGGCGGGCTGAGCATCACTGCGCCGCCGTACTTCGCCGATGTCGATGCGCCGTTGACCCTGCCCGAGCGTCCCACCCGCTGACGCCAACCCGACCAGATTCACGGGGCATTGATCATGAACGTCTGGCAGCCGGGCCGGATCGGCTCCTTGCAGGTCGATCACCGGCTGATCATGGGATCCATGCACCTCAACCTGGAGGGGCGGGATGATCATGGCGCGGCGTTGGCCGCGTTCTACGCCGAACGGGCTCGCGGTGGCGCCTCCCTGATGGTCACCGGTGGCATCGCGGTCAGCCGGGTCGGGGCCGGCGGCCGGATGTATTCCTTGATCAACGAGACCGCCCATCAGCCCGCGCTGGCTCGGTCGGTGGCCGCCGCTCATGACGGCGGCGCGAAGCTCGCCGCCCAGCTCTTCCACGCCGGCCGGTACGCCTTCGAATCGGCCTTCGGGCTCACCCCGGTGGCACCGTCCGCCGTCTACAGCGGGTTCTCCCGGTGCATGCCGGAGGCGATGTCGGAGGAGCAGATCCAGCAGACCCTGGACGACTTCGGCCGCGCCGCCGGAATCGCCGCGGGGTTGGGTTTCGATGCGATCGAGGTGATGGCGTCCGAGGGCTATCTGCTCAACCAGTTCCTGTCACCGTTGACCAATCAGCGCGACGATCACTGGGGCGGCGATCCGCAACGGCGGCAGAGATTCCCGCTCGCAGTGCTGCAGGTGATCAAGGATGCCAGCGATCTGCCGGTGATCTTCCGGATCTCCGGCGCGGACCTGATGCCGGACTCCAGCAGCAGCACCGAGATCTCGCACTATGCGGTAGCGCTGGCCCGGCACGGTGTGGACGCGATCAACGTCGGGGTCGGCTGGCACGAGGCGAGAGTGCCGACAGTGCAGACCCTGGTGCCGCAGGGCCTCTGGGTCCGCTACGCAGAAATGATCAAGGACGCGCTGCGGGAGGCCGAGGTCGAGGTTCCGGTGATCGCCTCCAACCGGGTCAACCATGTTGATCACGCCGAGCAGATCCTGGCCCGGGGCAAGATCGATTTCGTCTCGATGGCCCGGCCGTTCCTGGCCGATCCGCAGATCGTGGCCAAGTCCCGCCGCAAGCGACTCGACCTGGTCAATACCTGCATCGCCTGTAACGAAGCCTGCATCGACCGCTCCATCGGCGACTCCGAGGTGTCCTGTCTGGTCAATCCCCGTGCCGGCCGCGAACTCGAGTTTGCCGAGCCGGCGGTGGCCGATGCTGATCATCGCCCCGGTCCGGCCGGACGTTTTGCCGTCATCGGCGGCGGGCCGGCCGGGCTGGAGACGGCGCGATCGCTGGCCACGTTGGGACATCGGGTGGTGCTGTACGAGGCCGAGCGCGAGCTCGGCGGGCAGTTCCGGATGGCCCGACAGGTGCCGGGCAAGCGGGACTTCGGCGAGACCATCCGCTACTTCACCGTCCAACTCGCCGAGCTCGGGGTGGAGGTCCGGCTGGGGCGATCGATCACCGATGATGACGCGGCTGAGCTGAGCTCCTTCGACGGGATCGTGCTGGCGACCGGCGTCCAGCCTCGTGAGGTGGAACTGCCGGGTGTCGACCGGCCGAACGTGATCAGTTACCCGCAGGCCTTCGAGGACGCCCGCGCCATCGGTGATCAGGTCGCGATCATCGGCGGTGGCGGAATCGCTGTTGATCTTGCTCACCTGCTGCTGGACGGCGCGGATGATGATCTTGAGGCCCGCAGCCGTGCCTTCCGAGCCGAGTGGGGCGTTGATCAGCAGCCGGTGCCCCCGGAGTCTCAGCGGACGGTCACCCTGATGCGCCGGCACGGCAAGATCGGTGCCGGCATGGGGCTGACCACGCGCTGGGCGGTGGTCGGCGCCGTACGGCATCACGGTGGTCGGCTGATCACCGACCTGAGTTACCGGAAGATCACCGACGACGGCTTGATCATCGCCACCGATGACGGTGAACAACTGATCGAGGCCGACACGGTGATCATCGCCGCCGGCCAGGAACCGAACGACGAGCTGACCAAGATCATTTCCGGCCTCCAGGTGCCGTACCGGGTGATCGGCGGCGCCGCCGACACGGCCGGCCTGAACGCAGTCCGGGCCACCAGCCAGGGCCTGGAAGCAGCCCACGAACTCTCCGCCGCGTTCCGAGCCGGCGGCACTGACTAGACCCGGAGCCGCCGATGTCGACGAGCGCAGGAAACCGACTCTTCAAGATCGCCGCGATCCCCGCGGACGGCGTCGGGGCCGAAGTCGTCGAAGCCGGCCGGGAGGTCCTGGACGTGCTGGCTTCGGCATCCGCTGGTTCGTTCGGGTTCGATTGGCAAGAGTTTCCCTGGGGCTCGGCCTACTACGCCCAAACGGGCAGGATGATGGCTGAGGACGGCCTGGAGCTGCTGAGGGATTTCGACGCCATCTACTTCGGCGCGGTCGGCTGGCCCTCGGTGCCCGACCACGTCAGCCTCTGGGGCCTGCGGTTGGCGATCTGCCAGGGTTTCGATCAGTGGGCCAATGTCCGGCCGGTCCGCTTCCACCCGGGAGTCAGGTCGCCGCTGCGCAAGGCCGACCACACCGATCTGGATTGGGTGGTGGTTCGAGAGAACACCGAGGGCGAGTATGCGGGTCTCGGCGGTCGCAATCTGTCCGCCCGTGGCCCGGGCAACGAGGTGGCCTTGCAGACGTCGATGTTCACCGAGCGCGGCTGCGAGCGGATCATCCGGTTCGCCTTCGAGCTGGCCCGAACGCGGCAGCATCGCAAGGTCTCATCGGTCACCAAGAGCAATGCCCAGCAGTACGGCATGGTGCTGTGGGACGAGGTCTTCGCCCGGGTCGCCGCTGACTATCAGGACGTGGAGACCGAGAGCGTGCTGGTCGACGCGATGGCGGCCAGGTTCGTGCTGCGCCCGGAGGAACTGTCCGTGGTGGTGGCGTCCAACCTGAATGCCGACATCCTGTCCGATCTGGGCTCGGCTCTGGCCGGCAGCCTCGGGTTGGCGTCCTCGGCCAACCTCAACCCGGAACGCCGATTCCCGTCCATGTTCGAGCCGGTGCACGGATCGGCACCCGACATCGCCGGTCTGGGCAGGGCCAACCCGATCGGTGCCGTCGGCAGCGCCGCGTTGATGCTCGACCACCTCGGACTCCCTGCCGAGGCAGACCGGATTCGTACCGCGATCGACGCCACCACCGCCGCCGGCGTGCTCACCCCGGACGTCGGCGGCTCGGCATCAACTCACCAGGTGACCGCCACGATCATCGACAACCTCGGCACAGATCCGGCTCCCGGTCCGGCGCGGTAGCAGGCCGTCAACGGCCGGTCGGCAGGCCGGCGCCCGATGGCTGATCGGCCAACGATGCGGCCCGAGCACGTACGTCCTCGGGTGCGATGGTGGTCGAGTCGGCATCCGGGATCGGCGCCTCGCCGACCCGGCGCAGTGGGATGTGGCCGCCCCAGATGCCGGCCTCGATGTCCTCCGGCTCATCGCCGGGCCCACCGTCACGGGCCTTCATCGACGCCTCGATCAGCGGCACCGCGATGACTGCGGTTGCCGCGAGTTCCTTGCGGGTGCTGGGCCGAAGGGTTGCCGACCGGCCGGGGATCATGTGATCGATGATCAGGTCCAGGGCCCGCTGCCGCTCGTCATGATCATCAACCAGCCGTGGACGGCCGATGATCACTGCAGACCGGTAGTTCATCGAGTGGTGGAAGGCGGAGCGCCCGGCGACCAGGCCGTCCAGTTCGGTCACCGTCACACAGACGGTGCTGTCCGGAGCCGTACGCAGCCAACGCGCACCGACCGATCCGTGCAGGTAGAGCGTGCCTCCCTGGTCCGGGCCGTCGAGATCGATCGCGAACGCGGTCGGCAACACGATCGGATGTGCCTGCGAACCCTTGCCCACCACGAGCCCGAGATGGGCGACCAGGGCATCGGCGAGGAAGCCGTGCAGCTGATCGCGATCGCCGACCATCCGCTTGCGGCCGCGGCCGAGAGTGGTGCGCGGCGTCGGCGACAGGGCGGGTGCATCGGTGATGGTCGTCATGGCACCATGCTGTGTCAGAAGTGGCCCGTCCGCACGGGCCAATCATGGTCACGTTGGACAGGACACTCATGGCTGCACTGTCGATCACCCTGGACCGGGCCGACGGCCGTCCGCTCGGTACCCAGCTCGCCGATCAGATTCGTGACCGGATCGTCCGCGGGCTGCTGCCGGCCGGGGAGCGCCTGCCCAGCAGCCGTGCCCTGGCCGGCGACCTCGCGGTCGCCCGGGCCGTCACCGAGCAGGCCTACGGCCAACTGGTCGCCGAGGGCTGGCTGGAGGGCAGGCACGGATCCGGCACCTTTGTCTCCGACGCAGCCCCACTGGCGCCGGCCCGCTCGCGACGTCGCGTCGCCCGACCGGCACCGCGCGAGCTGATCCGACTGGACACCGGTACGCCCTGGATCGATCCGCGGCAGGAGGCGGCCTGGCGCCGAGCCTGGCGCGAGGTCTCGGTGGCACGACCACCCGCCGGCTACGACGACCCGCGTGGCACCGCGGAGTTGCGCCGTGAGTTGGCGCAGCGGCTGGGTCGGCTACGCGGGATCGCCGTCGATGCCGAGCAGATCTTGATCACCGCCGGCACCACGGATGGGTTGCGGCAGTTGCTCGGGGTGCTGCCCGACGGACCGGTGGCACTGGAGGATCCCGGCTACCGCGCTGCGGCCGAGACCATCCGCGCTGCTGGCCGCCAGTTGGTCGACATCCCGGCAGGGCAGGCGCCGGATCCGAGTGGGACTGCGGCGATGTATCTCACCCCGGCCCATCAGCATCCGCTCGGCGCCACCCTGCCGGGCTCGGAACGACTTCGGCTGCTGGCCGCCGCACGGGCGGCCGGCTCCATGATCATCGAGGACGACTACGACTCCGAGTTTCGCTACGACGTGGCTCCGGTGCCGGCGCTGGCCAGCCTGGACCAAGATCATGTCGGCTACCTCGGTACGGCGAGCAAGTCGGTCGCGCCGAGCCTCCGGTTGGGCTGGATGGTGCCGCCGCCTGCGGCGTACCCGGCGCTGTTGCGACGTCGCAGGATCACCCACGACGCCGCATCCTGGCCGGTGCAACGGGCCTTTCTGTCCCTGCTCCGGGACGGCTACCTGGACAAGATCATCCGCTCCGGCCGCCGGGTCTATGCCGACCGCGCCGGCCGCGTTGTCGAGGCCCTGTCCCCGTACGGCGACATCGTCGGCCCGGTTGCCGGGATGTACGTGACCGTACGGATGTCGAAGGCTCGCGCGACGGTCGCGCGAGCCGCGGCCCGGTCGGCCGGCTTCGATCTCCCCCTGCTCGCCGACTACTGTCGCAGCACCGTCCTGCACGGTGTGATCCTCGGCTTCGGCGGCATCACCGATGATCAACTCGACGCCGCCCTGACGGTGATCACTCACGGCCTGGACGGGTGATCACGGTCAATGCGGTGGTGCGGAGATGATCTTGAGATACTGACGACAGATATACACGCGGCGGAACCTCGACCGCAGCTCGGCCTCGTGCTCGATGGATGCGTGCATGAAGGCGGTTACCGGTGCGGACAGCGGTCGGGGCGCGGTGATGCCGTCGGTTGATTCGTCCCAATCCTTGTACACGTGCAGATAACGGTCGTGCTCATGGAAACCGTGCGACTGGTACCAGCGATTGGCGGCCTCGTCCTCGCGGGTCCAGGCGTCGATGCTGCTGACCTGCGGCGACAGCTGCTCCAGTGCCGATTCGAGCAGTCGACTGCCGAGTCCGTGATGCTGGCAATCCGGATGTACGGCGATGCTGTCGATCGTCGCCGCTGTGCCGGCGACGGTGACGTCGATCAGGCCGACGACCTGGTTGTCCGAGACTGCGACCAGCGAGACGGCGAGATCATCCTTGCGTGGTCGGGTCCGACAGACATCGTCGTAATAGCCGGTATCGAGGAAGCTGAGCACCCGGCAGCGGAGCCAACCCGTCTCGTCGGTCGGCTGGTAGGGGCGGATGGTGGGCATGCGTAGTCCGTTCGATCATGGCGGGCAGGGCTGCGGAATGATCAAGAACGGAACATGTCCGGCAGCATAGCGACTTCCGTCGCGAGCCGCGCCCGTAAAACGAGTCGCCCTGTGTTGCCGATCAGGACTGATCGCGCAGGTCGGCGAAGAAGGTCCGGATGTCGCCGGCGAGTACCTCCGGCAGTTCGAGCGCGGCGAAGTGACCGCCTTGATCGAATCGGCTCCAGTGCACGATGTTGGCATTGTCGCGTTCCGCGAAGACCTTGATCGTCTGGAAGTCGTCGGCGAAGACGGCGACTCCGGTGGGCGCGTGATTGATCTGCGGTTCGGCACCAGCGCGGGCATTCTCCAGGTAGCTGCCACTCATCCCGGCCGCCGCGTTGGCGAACCAGTTCACGCTGACCTCCATCAGGATCTTGTCCAACGAGACCAGCGAGGTGCCGTTCCCGAACGAGTTGAACAGCTCGCTGTAGGCCAGCAGCGCGACCGGCGAATCACTCAGCCCGACCGCGACGGTCTGCGGTCGGGACGCGTTCATCGTGTTGTAGCCGCCGACCGACTGGAACCACTGCATGTGTTGAAGGCCGGCGTGATCCTGCGGCTCCAGTCGTTCGAATTCGGACGGGTCGCCGGAGGGGAACGAAAACAGCTGCAGCACGTGCAGGCCGAGGAAGCCCTGCGGGTTCAGCAATCCGAGTTCGCGGGCGACCAGGGCGCCGTTGTCGGAGCCGTGGATGCCGTAACTCCGGTAGCCGAGCCCGCGCATCAAGGTGTCGTAGGCGCGTGCAACCCGGGCCACCGTCCAGCCGGATTCGCTGACCGGGTTGGAGAATCCGTATCCCGGTGCGTCCGGGATGACCACGTCGAACGCGTCCTCGGCGCGGCCACCGTAGGAGACCGGGTCGGTCAGCGGACCGATCAGGTCGAGATAGTCCACCGACGATCCCGGGTAGGTGTGCGCCAGCAGCAGCGGGGTCGCCCCGGGATGCTCGGACCGGACATGCAGGTAGTGGATCGGCTGGCGGTCGATCTCGGTGAGGAAGTGCGGAACCTCGTTGATCCGGGCCTCCACCGCACGCCAGTCGAAGTCCTCCAACCAGGTCCGGACGGCCTCGCTGAGGTAGTCATTGGGAGTGCCGTAATCCCAGCCGTCGACCGCGGCCGGTCGGGGCAGCCTGGTGCGGGCGAGGCGCTCGCGCAGATCCAGGATCGCCTCGTCGGGCACATCGACGTGGAACGGGCGGATGTCCGGTGCGGTGTTCGTCATGACGCAAACACTAGAGTCGATATAGGAAGATCAGATTCCTAGTTTCCGAAAAGACGCGAAGGCATTTCGATGACCCGAACCGCCAATCGACTGCTCGATCTGCTGGCGACGCTGCAGTCGCGTCCGACCTGGACCGGCGCCGAGTTGGCCGATCGATTCGGCATCTCCACCCGCACCGTGCGCAACGACATCGACCGCCTGCGCGAGCTGGGCTATCCGGTCGAGGCGACGCAGGGCCGGGCCGGTGGCTACCGGCTCGGCGCCGGCGGGCGGATGCCGCCACTGCTGCTCGACAACGACGAGGTCGTCGCAGTCGCGGTCGGCCTCCGCGCCGCATCCGGAGTGGCCGGGATCGAGGACGCCTGTACCCGAGCGCTGGCCAAGCTGGAACAGATCCTGCCGCCCCGGCTGCGCCCGATCATCGACGCCCTGGGCGCGACCACCGAACGGGCTCCGGAGAACATCGACACCGACGCCCCTGATCCGCAGGTCGATGCGGATGCGCTGTCGACGATCGCGACCGCGGTCAGAGCCATCGAGTGGCTCCGCTTCGACTACGACGGACAGCCGACGCTGGTCGAGCCCTACCGGGTGCTGAGTTGGCGACGCCGCTGGTATCTGGTCGGTCGCGATCCCGCCACGGACCGCTGGGACGTGTATCGGGTCGACCGGATGAGCCTGCGGATGCGGACCCATCGGCGGTTCCGGCCGGTGCCGCCACCGGAAGGGGACTATGCAGCGTTCACCATGCGGCAGGTCGCGTTCAGCGGCTGGAATGTCCACGCCCGGCTCCGGATCGCGGCTCCGGCGAGCCAGGTCCTCGATCGCATCAATCCGACCGTCGGTGTGGTCGAGGCCGTCGACGACGCCACCTCGGTGCTGTTCACCGGAGCAGACAGCCTGGACACGGTCGCCGCCTACATCGGCATGCTGAACATGGATTTCACCGTCGAGTCGCCGGCCGAGCTGGTGCCGCTGCTGGCCACCTTGGCGCAGCGCTACGCACGCGCCGCGAAGATCTCCGATCACCGACCGTGATCATCGCTGTTCACCAGGCCGGCTTGATCGCGACGACCCTTTCGATCATGCCGGCCAGGAAGCGTTCCTGTTCCTCGATGTGGATGCCGGTGGCGTACAGGTGCCGGATCGGCCTGCGGGTGAAGTGCTCGCCGGCGCTGCGGATGCTCCATCGTTCGACGCCGCGCTGCAACAGCCTCAAGATCATCGATGATGACTCCACGTGATCGGCCAAGATCAACTTGCCGCCCGGCTTGAGCACCCTGATCATCTCCGCCACCGCGACCTTGTCGTCGGGGATGGCGCACAGCGCCAGCGTGCAGGTGACAGTGTCGAAGGTGTTGTCGGCGAAGTCCAGGGCGGTTGCCGTGCCCTCGCGCAGATCGACCGTACGCCGAAGATCATCCGCGCGCCGTCGAGCGAGTCGAAGCATCCGCGGGCTCAGCTCCACCCCGGTCAACGCGAGGGCCGATGGATACCAGGGCAGGTTGAGACCGGTGCCGATCGCCACCTCCAACGTGCTGCCCGTCGCCCGCTCGCAGACCCAGGCCCGGGTGTCCCGCAGGATCCGCCGCTCGGCGAAGCCCATGCCGCGGTCGTACGTCGCGGCGTGGTCATCCCAGTAACGCCGTTGTCGGAGGTCGGCGTGGGTGAGCGCGTCCGGTGCCATGACGTGAGCCTAGTGTTCTGTCAACAACACCCGTAGGAAAGGTCAGTGAATCCCGCTGATCGAGCCGACCCGCTTCATGATCATCGGTCCCGGTCGACCAGCGCCCAGGCCGCGCCGGACGCGGCGGCGGTGACGGCGAGCACCGCCGGCCAGGCGCCGATCTTCTTCGCCAGTGGGTGGGACGCTCCGAATCCGCCGACGTAGAGGGTGCCGAGCAGTGCCGCGACCGCTGGGCCCTTCTTCGCCAGCCAGGTCCGCCCGGCATAGCCGCCGGCCAGACCGAGCAGCACCCCGCCGAGTGGCCTGATGCCTGTTTCCCGGGCGACCAGATAGCCGCCGATCAAGCCGGTTGCGACGACCGGTGCGGTGGATACGGACTCTGCGCTACGCCATGCCATGCCGACGACCGTACGCGGCCGCGGCCGTCGATCGGAATCGCCGGTCGATTCCCAGTCCAGCAAGGGATTGCTCAGCGCCCGTATTCGACCCGGGCGATGATCGAGAGTCGTTCATCGGTCGGGCCATCGCCCTCGTCGGACGGTCGGAATTTCCACAGCTGCCCGATCAACGGCAGCTTCAACCGGGCCGCCACCCGTTGGGAGGCGAGGTTGGCCCGATCGGTGCTGTAGAACACGTGCCCGGGCAGCGAACGGCAGGCGTCGGCCCAGGCCGCGGTCGCTGCTGCGGCGAGCCCGCGGCCGCGTACATCCTGGGCGGTCCAGGTGCCGGCCTCGACACCCGCCGGTGCCAGCCGGGCGCAATGGCACAGTGACAGCATCCGGTCGCCGTCGACCACCATCGCCCACGGTCCGAACCCGCCGGACAGCAGCCTCGGCCACTCGTCGTCGTCCCAGGTCGGTGGCTGCCGCAGCGAGGTGGCGGCGTGTGGGCGGTCGGACCGGATCAGCCGGCCGATCGCCGGCTCGGGTTGGGTGGCCGGAGTGCTGCAGTCGTATCCGGGGCCGACGGTGATCTCCAGCTGACCGAGGCTGCGGCGCAGATGTCCCTGGATCAGGCCGACCGCCAGCGACGAATGATGATCTTCGGCGATCGACCGCAACTCGGGGATCAGCGCCTGATCAAGATCGCCGCGCGCCTCGATGATCATGCCGGCCGGGTCCTTGCCGGCGGCGGCGTCGCCGATCACCACCGACGGCGGGGCTTCGGGGGCGCGGCGCTCCGGGCCCCAGATCACCTCGATCTCGGCCCGCAGCAGATCGAGGTTGGACGGATGATCATTCATGGTCCGACAATTCTTGCAGCCGGGCAGCGCTGCGGCATCCCGATTCGGCTGCCTAGACGACCAACCCGGCCTGGTAGGCGATCACCACGAGTTGGGCCCGGTCCCTGGCTTGCAACTTGACCATCGTCCGACTGACGTGGGTGCGGGCGGTGGCCGGGCTGACCACCAGCCGGTCGGCGATCTCGTCATTGCTCAGGCCCTCGCCGACCAACCCGAGCACCTCGGTCTCCCGATCGGTCAGCTCGCCCAGCAACGGATGCGGTTTGTGCGCGGCCGGCCGGGCGCCGGTGAAGGACGAGATCACCCGGCGGGTCACCGACGGGCTGAGCAGCGATTCTCCGGAGGCGGCAACCCGGATCGCCCGGATGAAGTCGGCCGGGTCGCTGTCCTTGATCAAGAACCCGCTGGCACCACTGGACAGCGCCTCGAACACGTACTCGTCCAGCTCGAAGGTGGTCAGCATCACCACCTTCGTCTCGGCCGTCGCGGGATTGGATTTGATCTTCGCCAACGCCTGCAGGCCGTCCGCCAGCGGCATCCGGACATCCATCAACACCACCTCGGGATGCTTCCGGGCGACCAGGTCGACGATCTCGTGGCCGTTGCCGGCCTCGCCGACCAGTTCAAGATCATCTTCGGCCTCCAGCAGCACCCGCAGTCCCATCCGGACCAGTGGTTGATCATCGGCCAGCGCGACGGTGATCGTCATGGCGTACTCCTCGAGGTCAACAGGGGAAACTCTGCGTGGACACCGAAACCGCGATCAGGCAGTGGTCCGGTTCGAACGAAGCCGCCGACCGAGGAAGCCCGTTCCGTCATCCCGATCAGCCCGTTGCCGCCGGTGTCACGGGCACCGGCCGAGTCCCGTACCGGGGGTCCGTCATCGGTGATGTCGATCACCAGCAACTCGGGCTGCCGCTCGATCCGGACCGTCGCGGTGGCCCGGCCGGCATGCTTGGCGACATTGGTCAGCGCCTCCTGGACGATCCGGTAGCCGGCAGAGTCGACCGGGCCGGGCAGGTCGCGTACTCGATCGTCCATGATCAACTCCACCGCACCACCGGCCCGGCGGAACGATTCGACCAGCTCGGGGACCCGCTGCAACCCGGCGACCGGAGCGCGTTGATCACCAGCCTCGCCCCGAAACACCCCGAGGGTCGCGCGCAATTCGTCCAGGGCACTCTTGCTGGTCGAGCGGATCGCCTGCAGCGACTCCGCGACCTTGGCGTTGTCGGACCCGGTGGCGCCGTCGGCAGCACCCGCGGCGCGGTCCTTGTCCAGCACGTACAGCGCAACCCCGGCCTGCATGTTGATCACCGACAGGCTGTGCCCGACCAGGTCGTGAACATCCCGGGCGATCCGCAGCCTTTCCTGGTACGCCGCCCGGCGCAGCTCCAACTCCCGGGTACGCCGGCCGGCATCCATCCGGTTGCGCCGAAGGGTGGCGAACAGCGCCGGCATCAGCATCGCCGCGGACAGCATGATCAAGGTGCTGTAGAAGGTCGGATCGGTCAGCCCGAGGTAGTCCTCGGAGACGAAGCCGGCCCAGATCATCGGCACCAACAGCACCGCCCAGGGTGCCCAGCGACGGACACTCATCCGCATCGCCATGGTGACCAAGCAGAGTGCCGGTGCCACCAGCACCGGGCCGAACGGCAGGCCGGCGGCCAGATAGCCGGTGGCGCCGATGACGGTGATCGCGTAACCGGTTCGGGGCCGGAGACGACGGACCGCAACGCCGAGCATCAAGATCAACACCCAAAGCAGGGCAACCCAGCTGTACGGCTCACCAAGATCACCTCGGAAGTCCGGCGGCGCCCACTCGGGGCCACCGTGGCCGCCCGGTTGTGCCCACGGTGGTCCGCCGCGCGGATCCTGCGGGCGGCCGGCGAGTTCGGCGGAGATGCGAGCCACGCCCAGCGAAACCGCGCCGATCAGCAGTGCCAGCGGGATGTCCAGCAACAACAGTCGAGGCTTCGATTCGGCCATGGTCCACCTCCTTCGCGGGTGATCTTGATCGGTCCGGCCGTTGCTGCCCGCCGACTCTGACCGCCGTTGGTCGAGGTGGCGGCGCGCGGAGCGCTCTCAGCAAGCCATGAGCCTAGTGGGCCGACCGTCCGCGGACATCGCATCGCCGACGTAGTCCGGATACGTCGACTGACGTACGCAGGATGTCGCTTGGCAGCCGATGTGCGCGGCGGCGTGACGACGGATCGTTGACCCCATGAATCCACATGGTTGGGGTCCAGGGGGCCCCGGTTTCGACCACTGGGGCGGCGGAGTGCCGTTCTTCGCACCATTCATAGGAGTTGCCATGTTTCTGTTGACCTTGCTGCTGATCGGCGCAGTGCTCTTCTTCCTGGCCCGTAACGGCAAGATCGGTCCGCCGCCGTGGGTCTCCGGCGGCAATCGGATCGGGCCGTTCAGCCCGGAGTTCGAGGCCCGGAAGATGCTGGCTACCCGGTTCGCCAACGGCGAGATCTCCAGTGATGAATTCCTGGAGCGGGCCGCCGCGTTGAACTGGACGCCGGGAGTTGATCAACGACCGCCCAACGGCAAGAAGCGCAAGTCCTGACGCGCTCGTTCATGATCAACTTCGCAACTCGGGAATCGACCCCCACCGGCAGCACCGGGTCGGAGCGAATGCGCACCGACCGCCGGCCGGTGGGGCGACTCCCGGCCGAGGTTGCGGCAGCGCCAGGACGGCGCCGACATCGCGGCTGAAGGGGTGCGCCGGCCGACCCGGAGGCCCGTCTCAGTCGCGGTCTTCGTTGCCCTGACCGATCGTGGCGGCGGTGGCGACCACCTCGACCAACTGATCGGTGTAGCCGAGCGCGGCGACACCGAGCAGCGTGCTGGGGACGTCGTGTTCGCCGAAGGTGTCTCGGACGACCTGCCAGGCGGCCACCAGGTCCGGTTGATCGGACGAGGCGACGTGCACCGTCGTCTGCAGCACATCGGTGAGCCCGGCACCGGCGTCTGACAGCGCCTGCCTCAGGTTGCTCATCACCTGACGTGTCTGGCCGACCAGGTCACCGACCGCAACCGTGTTGCCGTCGGCGTCCAGCGGGCAGGCGCCGGCGGTGAAGATCAACTGCACCTCGGTCACGTTGATCTTGGCGGCGTAGGCGTATTCGGCGACATCGGACAGCACCGAGGAGCGGACGAGTTGGACGGCGGACATGGCCCGGACGGTAGTTGAACTTGATCTTGAATGCGATCGGGTTCGCGGCCCGAGGGCCCTTGACGATGCCTGTTCGGACAGCGAGTCTTGACTCTGTCTGCGTAGCTTCCGAGGCGTACGCAACAACCCAACGGAGGGGTCATGTCCGAAGCAGTGTTGCTGGTGGGCACCCGTAAGGGCCTGTGGATCGGTCGATCCGACGAACGTCGTGCGTCCTGGGAGTTCGACGATCCCAAGTTTCTGATGGAGGCGGTGTACGGCGTCGGTGTTGACAACCGCGGCGATCGACCGCGCATCTTCGTCAGCGGCACCAGCGAACACTGGGGGCCGGGGGTCTACTACTCCGATGATCTCGGCCGGAGTTGGACCGAGACCCAGGGAGCGGCGGTTCGCTTCGATCCCGACGTCGGCGCCAGCGTCGAGAGGGTGTGGCAGATCCAGCCCGGCTCGACCGCCGAACCCGACGTGATCTACGCCGGGACCCAGCCGTCGGCGCTGTTCAAGTCCACCGATCGCGGTGAGTCGTTCGAACTGATCCGGTCGTTGTGGGATCACCCGCATCGCGAGCACTGGGACGCGGGGTACGGCGGCCAGGCGATCCACACCGTCGTCCCGGATCCCAAGGACAAGGACCGGCTGACGGTTGCGATGTCCACCGGCGGCGTCTACCAGACCACCGATGCCGGGCAGAACTGGTCGCCGGCCAATGTCGGCATCAAGGCGTACTTCATGCCCGATCCGTGGCCGGAGTACGGCCAGTGCGTCCACAAGGTCGCCGCCCATCCGGCCAACTCGGAGCGGATGTACGCCCAGAACCATCACGGCGTCTACCGTTCCGACGATGCCGGCCAGCACTGGAACTCGATCGCCGACGGGCTGCCCAGCGACTTCGGCTTCCCGATCGTGGTCCATCCGAGCGACCCGGACACGGTCTTCGTCTTCCCGCTGGTTGCCGACGGGGAACGGATCCCACCCGAAGGGCGGGCCCGGGTCTGGCGATCCAGCGACGCCGGTGATCACTGGACGCCGACCGATGAGGGGCTGCCGGAGCACTTCTACGCCGCGGTGATGCGGGACGCGTTCAGCGCCGACAACGCCGACGCCGCTGGGCTGTATTTCGGCGCCCGCGACGGCACCCTCTACGGCACCACCGACGACGGCGAGCATTGGCAGCAGATCGTCGCCCACCTGCCCGACATCTACTCGGTCCGCGCGGTCGTCGCCTGAAATCCCTGGCAACCTCACAGCGACACCTCGAGAATTGCGGGTTAGGCTGGCCTAAGTCATCAGTCCGCATCGAGGAGTTTCATGCCGTCGTCGCCAGCAGAGTCGCCCGAGTCCGCCCGATCCGCAGCAGGTCGATCCGAGAGGCCTGGTCGCGGGGGCGGCAAGCCGCGCCGGATCCGTACCGCGACCCTGGCCCGCAAGGAGTGGCTCAACCCGGACATGGTCCGGCTGTTCTTCACCGGCCCGGACCTGGCCGATCTGCCGGAGCTCACGTTCACCGATCACTACGTCAAGATCTTCTTCCCGCCCGCCGGGGCCGACTACAGCTGGCCGTTCGATCCGGAGGAGCTACGCGAGAGCGCGCCACCCGAACGGTGGCCGGTCACCCGGACCTACACGATCCGCTCCTTCGATCGGGACAGCGGCGAGCTGACGATCGACTTCGTCGTACACGGCGATGCCGGACTGGCCGGCCCGTGGGCTGCGACAGCCGAACCCGGTGCGCAGATCGGATTCCGCGGTCCGGGCGGTGCCTACGCGCCCGAGCCGGATTTCGACAGCCATCTGCTGGTCGGCGACGAGGCGGCGATCCCGGCCATTGCCGCAGCCTTGGATCGGCTGCCCGCCCATGCCACCGCGACCGTGTATCTCGAGGTGGCCGACTCCGAGCACCATCAGCCGCTGGCGGACGATGACCGGATCGAAGTCGTTTGGGTCCATCGCGGCGACCAGCCCTACGGCGAACCGCTGGTGGCCACCGTCCGGGAGCGCGGCCTGCCGGAGGGCAAGCTGCAGGTCTTCGTGCACGGCAACGCCGGGATGATCAAGGAACTGCGCCGCATCCTCTTCCTCGAGCATCACCTCGATCGTCGGCAGGTGTCGATCTCCGGCTACTGGCGGACCGGACAGAACGAGGACGCGTGGCAGTCCGGCAAGCGCGACTTCATGGCGCAGGTCGAGGCGGAAGAAGCCGCCGCGCTCGGCGGTTGACGATCGCCTGGCCGCCTCGCCGGCGGCAGTCCGACGGGCCCGGAGTTGACGGAAAACTCGGCTCCGGGTGGTCGATTCGTCCCCTAAGTCTTCACGCTCGGCACTAGGCTCGGCTGCCGTGCACCTGCTCGAATACGGAGCCGTCACGGACCGCGGCACGGTCCGCAGCGTCAATGAGGACAGCATCCTGGCGTCGCCGCCGGTCTTCGTGGTTGCCGACGGCGTCGGCGGAAATGCCGACGGTGAGTTGGCCAGCGCGATCGTGGTCGAGGAGTTCGGCAAGCTCGCCCAGCAACCGGTGATCGATCTGGACGGGGTCAGTGCCACGATCCAGCGGGCCCATGCCCGGGTTCGGGAACTGCACTCGCCCGATGACCTGCACGGTCCCAGCAGTACGGC
>DATCVL010000071.1:0-15385 GCA_036566865.1 Microlunatus sp. | reverse complement strand
GCCCGTTGGACTGCGGCGAGATTGCCCGCCTGGGTGGCACGCAGCAGCGCTCGGTCGGTGGCCGCTTGGCCGCGAGGTGGTCGTCGGCCGGTCGAATCAGAGGCCGCATCCGGTCGGCCCGCCGAGCCGAGTCCGGCGCTTCGGCGGAGGCCTTGGCATCGGTCGGCGACGCCGCACTCGCGGTGGAACTGGGGCGGCCGCCGTCATTCGACGGGGCTGGTGCTGCCGGAGCATCGCTGGTCGAGCAGCCGGACAGGACGGCGATGGCTGCGGCGATCGAGCCGGCCAGCCAGATCCGCACGGGCTTGGGCATTGATCCTCGCTGGCTAGATCCCATGCGTTCCATCGTCATCGGTGGGCCGCCCGGACACATCGAGCGATCGGCCACGGACGGATCAATCGAACGATTGAGGCACTGATGCTCCGGATCAGCGGTTCGCTGTGGCAATACTGGCCTGTGATGTCGTCCTCCCAGCCCCTCGCCAACCGGCCGGCCGAGCTGCGCCGGATCGACCGGGTGGTGGACGTGGCCTTCTTTCTGATCACCGCCGTCTGTGCGGCCCGGTACGTCACCAACCACGGACTCAGCCCGACCGGCACGATGATCTTGGTCGCTGCCGGTGTCTCCCTGCTGGTGTACGCGATCGGGCTCGTCGGGCATCCGTCGTTGCTCCGGCAACGGATCGCAATCACCGCCGCAGCGGTGATCTGGATCGGACTGGTGATCACCGCCTCCAGCTTCGCCTGGTGCGCGTTTCCGCTGTTCTTCGCGATCCATCGGGTCCATTCCGGCCGGCTGGCGACGGTGCTGAACGCAGGCCTGGTGGCGGCGGTCGCGATCAGTCTCTATCTGCTGTCCGGTGGCCGGGACTTCGGTCTGGTGATCGGTCCGATCTGCGGCGGGGTGGTGCTGTCGATGGCCTACGCGACCCTGGAACGACTGTTCGAGGCTCGGCAGAAGTTGATCACTGACCTGATGGCGACAAGGGACCAGCTCGCTGCCTCCGAACGCAATGCCGGTGTGCTCACCGAGCGACACCGAGTCGCGGTCGAACTGCACGACACCGTGGTCCAGGGCACGGCCAGTGCGTTGTTGTTGCTTGAGGCCGCGGATCAGACCTGGGCCGAAGATGATCACGGGCCATCGAGGATCTCGGTCCGGGAGGCCGAGCAGGTGCTCCGGGACAATCTCACCGAGACTCGGCGGATGGTGCACCGGCTGGCCAGCGAACGGCTCAGTGCACACGATCTCGCGCAGGCGCTGCAGGGTGTCGCGGCGGAGGCCGGCGCCGAGCTGCAGGTGGTCGGTGATCAGCGACCGCTGCCCACCGCCGCCCGGCATGCGCTGCTGCGGGTGACACAGGAAGCGGTCACCAACGCTTGCCGGCACGCGGACGCGACCATGATCAAGATCACCCTGACCTTCCACGGCGACGCGGTCGGTGTCGATGTCGCCGACAACGGCACCGGGTTCCGGATCGATCAGCTGAGAGGACCGGGGGAGCGCGGCGGCTACGGTTTGACGGCGATGGCCTGGCGGGTGGAGAACCTCGGCGGCGAGTTCACCGTGGAAAGCCGGCCCGGTCAGGGGACGATCATCGCCGCCACCGTCCCGGCTGCGGACACTCGCGATGATCATGGTGGTGATCATGATCATGGCGGTGACCATGATCAGCACGGGCGCCGGGATCCGAGCGAAGGTGGCGCATGATCACGATCATGCTGGTGGATGATCATCCGGTGCTGCGGCACGGCATGACCTCGTTGCTGTCGACCCAGCCCGATTTCGATGTAGTCGGTGACACCGGCGATCATCGCGAAGTGCTGGAGTTGGCAGCGCGGCTGCGGCCCGACGTGGTGCTGATGGATCTTGATCTTGGTGCCGACGTCGGCGGGGTCGAGCTCACCGACCAGCTGACGAAGACCCAGCCGGACCTCCGGGTGCTGGTGTTCACCACGTACGACTCCGACGCCGACATCGTCGGTGCGCTGGATGCGGGCGCGACCGGCTATCTGCTCAAGGAGAGTCGGCCGGCCGAGTTGTTCGACGCGATTCGCAGTGCCGTCTCCGGAGGGAGCGCTCTGTCGCCGTCGGTTGCGGCCCGGATGGTCGGCCGGATGCGTACCCCCTCCGAGGCGTTGACCAGCCGGGAGATCGAGGTGCTCGAGTTGCTCGGTCAGGGCAACTCCAATCGAGCGATCGGACGGCAGCTGTTCGTCAGCGAGGCGACCGTGAAGACCCACCTGCACCACATCTTCACCAAGCTCGGGGTGGACAGCCGGTCCGCGGCATTGGCCGAGGCCAACCGGCGCGGCATCATCCGGCTCCGTCGCAACTCCTGATCCCCGCTGCTGATCCAAGGGTGCACGGAGGGTTTGTGGTTCGTCCTATTTCCTATACGATCTCTGCTCGCTGTGCCCGGAGTGCTTCGCGAGAGCCGCGCCTTCGGAGGAAACGCCGCCGATCAAAGGAGAGAGACGATGTCCACACCCGGACCGGCTGCCGCGGCAGCCGATGGGACCAGTCCACAGCTGAAATCGGCCATCGGCAAGACCGCGCGGCACCTGATGCCGATGCTGGTGATCCTCTACTTCGTTGCCTTCCTGGACCGGACGAATGTCGGCTTCGCCGAGGAGGCGCTGTCGGTGGATCGCGGTGTCTCCGACGCCGCGTTCGCACTCGGCGCCGGCATCTTCTTCATCGGCTACGCGATCTTCGAGATCCCCAGCAACCTGATGTTGAAGAAGTTCGGTGCCCGCTTCTGGCTGGCCCGGATCGCCATCACCTGGGGCATCGTCGCGTCGCTGTTCGCCTTCACCCAGAACGACACCATGTTCATCGTCCTGCGGTTCCTGCTCGGCGTCACCGAGGCCGGTCTGTTCCCGGGCGTGATCATGTACCTGTCGGAGTGGTTCCCGAACAAGCGCCGGGTCCAGATGCTGGCGATCTTCTATCTGGCCCAGCCGTTCTCGCAGATGATCGGCGCCCCGCTCAGCGGCGGCCTGATCAGCTTCGGTGACGCGATCACCCCCTGGCACGGCTGGCAGGTGATGTTCATGGGCGAGGGCATCCTCGCCGTTGCCGCCGGCATCGTGGCGATCTTCGTCTTGATCAACGGCCCTAGCGAGGCCAAGTTCCTCAGCGATCCGGAACGCGACGCCCTGACCTCGGCGATGGCGCACGAGGATCGTGCCCGAAGCTCGGACGGACCGTCCGGAATCCTGAAGGCGTTGACCTCCTGGAAGGTCTGGTACTTCACGATCATCTACTTCTGCCTGCAGATCGCGGTGTACGGGACCACCTTCTATCTGCCGCAGCAGGTCTCCGCGCTGATCGGCCAGGACGTCGGTTGGCAGGTCGGCCTGGTCTCCGGCATCCCGTGGCTGGTCGGTCTGGTGGCCTGCTACCTGGTCGGCCGCAGCGCCAACACCGTCTTTCGTCGTCGGACCTGGGGCACCGGCTTCTACATCGCCACCGGGGTCTTCATCCTCGGTTCCGCGTGGGCCGGTGCGAGCGGTCAGCCGCTGGTCGGCATTCTGTGCATCGTCTTCGCGGTGGCGAGCTTCCTGTCGGTCGGCCCGATCACCTGGGCGTACCCGACCGCCTTCCTCACCGGCGCTGCCGCTGCCGCCGGTATCGGCCTGATCAACTCGCTCGGCAACCTCGGTGGTTTCGTTGCTCCGCTGATGCGGACCGGGATCAACAACTCGATCCCGACCGAAAGCGGCGCCTGGGGTGTCGTCTCCCTCGGCGTCTTCGCCTTCCTCGCTGCGGCGATGTTGTTCGGGACCAAGTTGTTCACCCAGAGCAAGTCCGACCAGTTGCTCGAGCAGGAGGTGTCCACCGTCCCGCACTGATTGGACTCGCGGTGGGCTGCCGCTGCCGCGATGAGTCTCGGCGTCCTGCGTTTGCGGCGAGCGCTCCGCGCCCCGCGGTGGTTGGGTTGGGTGGCCGACCCACGCCGGCTCCTCCGCGGGGCTCCGCGGCCGGTCTCGCGCTGGGGCGCTCGACGTGCCGTTCATTGCTGGTAGGGATGGGCGTGCGGTTGGGTGGCAGCGGAACTGAACCCGACGGCGAATCGGTTGGCATAGATATACGGAGCATGACATAATCATGCCGTGAAGACCTACAGAGCGGCGGTGGCAGGAGCCACCGGGTACGCCGGGGGCGAGCTGTTGCGGCTGCTCCTCGGCCACCCGCAGATCGAGATCGGAGCGGTGACGGCGGCGAAAAGCGCCGGCAGCCGCTTGGGGGAGCATCACCCACATCTGGTCCCGCTCGCCGACCGAGAGGTCGCGCCGACCGACGCCGAGCATCTGGCCGGGCACGACATCGTCTTCCTGGCCCTCCCGCACGGCGCCTCCGGCGAGATCGCCGAGCAGCTCGGGCCGGAGGTGCTGGTCGTCGACTGTGCCGCCGATCACCGGTTGGTCGACGCCGCCCAGTGGCAGCAGTACTACGGCTCGACCTACTACGGCAGCTGGCCGTACGGGTTGCCCGAGCTGCCCGGACAGCGGGAGAAGTTGGTCGGGACCCGTCGGATCGCGGTGCCCGGCTGCAATCCGACTGCCTCGACTCTGGCGCTGCTGCCCGCGGTCACCGCCGGGCTGATCAAGGTCGACGACATCGTGGTGGTGCTGGCGACCGGCCCGTCCGGCGCCGGCAAGAAGCTCGCGGTCAGCTATCTGGCTGCGGAGATCATGGGCTCGGCGACGCCGTACCAGGTGGGCGGTATCCACCGGCACACCCCGGAGATGGAGCAGAATCTGATCACCTGCGGAGCCGATGCGCCGCGGGTCAGCTTCACCCCGATGCTGGTGCCGATGGCCCGCGGCATCCTCGCCACCTGCACGGCCAAGCTGGCGGATCCGTCGATCACCACCGATGACGTGTACGCCGCCTATCGGCAGGCCTACGTCGACGAGCAGTTCGTGCACCTGCTGCCGCAGGGAGTCTGGCCGCAGACCCAGGCCACGGTCGGCGCCAACACCGCCCACGTCCAGGCGACTGTCGATCCGCACACCGGTCGGCTGGTCGCGATCGCGGCCATCGACAATCTTGCCAAGGGCACCGCCGGCGGGGCCATTCAATGTACGAACATCGCCCTCGGTCTGGACGAGGCCACCGGGCTGACCACGATCGGAGTGGCACCGTGAGCGTCACCGCTGCCAAGGGATTCAGCGCGGCCGGAATCGCCGCCGGAATCAAGGACAACGGCAATCCTGATCTTGCTCTGGTCCGCAATCTCGGACCGGACCACACGGCGGCCGCGGTCTTCACCTCAAACCGGGTGAAAGCCGCACCGGTGCAGTGGACGCAGCAGGTGATCAAGGACCAGAAGCTGCAGGCGGTGATCTTGAATTCCGGTGGCGCCAACGCCTGCACCGGGCCGGACGGGTTCGCCGACACCCATCGGACCGCGGAGGAAACCGCTACTGCGTTGGGAATCGGCGCCATCGACGTGGCCGTCTGCTCGACCGGCGTGATCGGGGTTCGGCTGCCCCTGGACAAGATCATCAGCGGCGTCCCGGGACTGGTCGCTGCCAGCGGACCGGACAACGGCGGCGACGCCGCCCGGGCGATCATGACCACCGACTCCCGGCCGAAGCAGGCGATCGCGAGCGGCGACGGCTGGACCATCGGCGGGATGGCCAAGGGCGCCGGCATGCTGGCGCCCGGTCTGGCCACCATGCTGGTGGTGATCACCACGGACGCGGTGATCGCCGGCGACGAGCTGGATCAGGCATTGCGGGCAGCAACCAGTGTCACCTTCGACCGGGTGGACAGCGACGGCTGCATGTCCACCAATGACACCGTGCTCGTGATGAGCAGCGGTGCCTCCGGTGTCACCCCGCCGTGGGGCGACTTCAACGCGGCTCTGACCGCCGTCTGTCATGACCTGGCCCGCCAGCTGCATGGCGACGCCGAGGGCGCCTCCCACGAGATCGTGATCAACATCGCCGGCGCTGCCAGCGAGGACGAGGCCGTCATGATCGGCCGGACGATCGCCCGGAACAACCTCTTCAAGTGCGCGATCTTCGGCAACGATCCCTACTGGGGCAGGGTTCTGGCGGCGATCGGCACCACCGACGCCACTTTCGAGCCGGATCAGATCGACGTCTCGTTCAACGGCATCCTGATGAGCCGCGGCGGCACGCTGGCCGGCCCGGACGCGAGTGTCGACATCAGCGGCCGCGAGGTGGTCGTCGATGTTGATCTTCATGCCGGCGAGCACGGGGCCACCATCCGGACCAACGACCTGACGTACGACTACGTCAAGGAGAACGCGGAGTACACCTCATGACGATCATCAGGAAGGCGGAGAAGCTGTCCCTGGTGGAGAAGGCGTCCATCCTCACCGAGGCGCTGCCCTGGCTGGAGACGTACGCCGGCAAGACCGTGGTGATCAAGTACGGCGGCAACGCCATGATCGACGAGGACCTGAAGCGCGCCTTCGCCGAGGACATCGTCTTCATGAAGCGCTGCGGCGTTCATCCGGTGGTGGTGCACGGCGGTGGCCCGCAGATCTCCGCCATGCTGAACAGGCTGAGCATCGAGTCCGAGTTCAAGGCGGGCTTGCGCGTCACCAGCCCGGAGGCGATGGAGATCGTCCGGATGGTGCTGGTCGGTCAGGTCGGTCGTGATCTGGTCGGGCTGATCAATCAGCAGAGCGCCCTGGCGGTCGGCATGTCCGGCGAGGACGGTGGACTGTTCACCGCGGTCAAGAAGCTCGCGGTGATCGACGGCGAAGAAGTCGATCTCGGGCTGGTCGGCGAGGTCGCGAAGGTGCGGACCGAGGCGATCAACGGTCTGATCTCGGCCGGGCACATTCCGGTTGTGGCCAGCATCGCCCCGGACATCAACGGTGTGGTGCACAACGTGAACGCCGACACCGCGGCCGCCGCACTCGCGATCGCCTTGCAGGCCGAGCGGATGGTAATGCTCACCGACGTCGAGGGCCTGTACGCCGACTGGCCGAACAGCGCCCAGGTGATCAAGGAACTGCCGGCCTCGCAGCTGCGGGAGATGCTGCCCCAGCTGGAGTCCGGGATGGCACCGAAGATGGCCGCCTGCCTGAAGGCCGTCGAGGGCGGACTGACCCGGGCGACGGTCACCGACGGCCGGGTGCCGCACGCCCTGCTGCTGGAGATCTTCACCAACGCGGGCATCGGCACGATGGTCACCCAGGACGGGCTGATCCGCCTGGGGAGCCGCGTTTTCCCTGCTGCGGAAGGGATTCCGCCGGAGGAACTGGCCAACGGCGAGTTCACGATCGTGGACGCGACCAAGCCCGCGTTCGGCACCAGTACCGATGACGACAGCGACAAGGACACGCCATGACCGGCACCGACCTGACCGGAAATCCGGCGGCGATCAGCGACCAGCTCGCGGCTGCCGGCGGACGGAGCTCCGCCGCCGTACTGAAGAGCTACGACGAGCACGTGATGCGGACCTTCGGCCCGCCCAAGCGGGTCTTCGTCCGTGGCGAGGGCTGCTACGTCTGGGATGCCGACGGTCGTCGACACCTGGATCTGCTGTCCGGGTTGGCGGTGAACGCCCTCGGGCACGCGCACCCGACGGTGCTCTCCGCGATCACCGGCCAGATCGCCACCCTCGGTCACGTGTCGAACTTCTTCGCCACACCGTCTCAGGTGGCGCTGGCCGAACGGCTGGATCGGATGGTCACCGGAGGCAGCACCGCCGCTCGGGTCTTCTTCGCCAACTCCGGCACCGAGGCCAACGAAGCCGCGTTCAAGATCACCCGGTTGACCGGCCGGACCAAGATCATCTCCACCGAGGGCGCGTTCCACGGGCGGTCCCTCGGTTCGTTGGCGCTGACCGCCAGCGAGAAGTACCGCAAGCCGTTCGAGCCGCTGCCCGGCGATGTCGAGTTCGTGCCGTACGGTGACGCCGCCGCACTCGAGGCCGCGGTGGACGAGCAGACCGCGGCCGTCGTCCTGGAACCGATCCAGGGTGAGAACGGTGTGGTGGAGCCGCCCGACGGTTATCTGGCGGCGGCCCGCAGAATCACCTCCACTGCCGGCGCCCTGCTGTGGATCGACGAGATCCAGACCGGCATGGGACGTACCGGTTACTGGCTGGAGTCGCAACGTTCGGGTGTGGTCGGCGACATTGTCACGGTCGCCAAGGGCCTGGGCAACGGGTTCCCGATCGGTGCTTGCGTCGCGACCGGACCGGCGGCCGAGTTGCTCGGCCCGGGCTCCCACGGCAGCACCTTCGGCGGCAATCCGGTTGCCTGCATCGCCGGTCTGGCGGTGATGTCGGTGATCGAACGGGACGACCTGCTGGCCAACGTCACCGACCAAGGAGCCCGGCTGGCCGACGCGATCACCGCACTTGATCATCCGCTGATCGATCATGTCCGCGGTCGCGGGCTGCTGCGGGGGGTGGTGCTGACCGACGATCGAGCCCAGCAGGTCACCGACGTCGCGCTCGACGGCGGCTTCATCATCAACGCGCCGCGACCGAACGTGTTGCGGATCGCCCCGCCGTTGATCATCACAGCCGATCAGATCAACAGTTTCGTCGAGGCCCTGCCCGGGTTCCTCGATCAAGGAGCAGCTGCATGAGCGACAAGATCAAACACTTCCTCGCCGACGACGACCTGAGTCCGGCCGAACAGTCCGAAGTGCTCGCGCTGGCGGCAAAGCTGAAGGCGGACCCGTACGGGCACAAACCGCTCGCCGGTCCGGTCAGCGTGGCCACGATCTACGACAAGCCGACGCTCCGCACCCAATCGTCCTTCGCTGCTGGCATTGCCGAGCTCGGCGGCTTTCCGATGCAGGTGGACGGCAGGTTGGCCGGCATCGGCGTCCGTGAATCGGTTCCGGACGTCGCTCGGGTGATCGGCCGGCAGTTCGGCGTGATCGTCTGGCGCACTTTCGAGCAGTCCAAGATCGAAGAGCTGGCTGCGTTCGCCGGAGTGCCGGTGATCAACGCACTGACCGATGAGTACCACCCGTGCCAGCTGCTGGCCGATCTGCTCACCGTGCAGGAGCACAAGGGTCGGCTGGCGGGTCTGACCGCCGCCTTCCTCGGCGACGCCGCCTGCAACATGGGCAACTCGTGGGCGCTGGCCGGCGTCACCGCCGGGATGAACATCAGGTTCGGTGCACCCGAGGGCTACAGCCCGGACCCGGAGGTGCTGGCCCGAGCGGCCGAGCTCGGCAAGAGCACCGGTGGCACGGTGGCCGTCGATCATGAGCCGGCCCGCGCGGTTGCCGAGGCGGACGTGGTGATCACCGACACCTGGGTGTCGATGGGCAAGGAGGACGAGGCGGCGGCCCGGGAAGCGATCTTCGCGCCGTACTCGGTCAGCAGCGAGGTGATGGCCAAGGCGAAACCGGACGCGATCCTGCTGCACTGTCTTCCCGCCTACCGAGGCAAGGAGGTCGCCGCCGCGGTGCTGGACGGACCGCAGTCGGTGATCTGGGACGAAGCGGAGAATCGTCGGCACGCCCAGAAGGCGGTACTGATGTGGTTGTTCCAGCAGTTCCAAGATCAGCAGCAACGATGATCATGCCGAGGCCGAAGCGATGACCGACACAGCCGCCGAGGGGCGGCGACAGTCCGGGGCGCCGGCCCCGATGACCAAGTCGGGGCGGCATGCCAAGATCATTTCGCTGTTGGAGCGGCACCAGGTACGGTCCCAGGCGGAGCTGGCCGAGCTGCTGGCGGGTGAAGGCGTCTCGGTCACCCAGGGGACGGTGTCGCGGGATCTGCTGGATCTCGGCGCGCTGCGCGTCCGCGGCGAGGGCGGCCAGTTGATCTATGCAGTACCGGGGGAGGGCGGCGACCGCACCCCCGTGGTCGGTGAGCAAGCCGCCTTCAACGAGCGGCTGGCCAGGATGTGTCAGGAGATCATGGTCTCGGCCGAGGCCTCGGCGAATCTGGTCGTGCTCCGTACGCCGCCGGGTGCCGCGCAGTACTTCGCCTCAGCCATCGACCGGGCCAGCTGGAACAGCATCCTGGGCACCATCGCCGGCGATGACACGATCATGGTGATCACCCGGGACCCGAACGGCGGCACCGCTCTGGCCGAAGAGTTCATCCGCCTGAGCGCACGTTGATCAACGACTCGGTAGAAGGTGTTGTGGTCATGGCCACAGCAATTTCCGACGAGCCGGAGGAGAGGAACGAGATATGACCGGGACCGCGAGCGGCCAACTGTGGGGAGGGCGCTTCTCCGGGGGAGCGGCGGACGCGATGTTCGCGCTCAGCAAGTCGACCCAGTTCGACTGGCGGCTGGCCCGCTACGACATCGCCGGGTCACGGGCCCATGCCGGAGCGCTGCAACGCGCCGGTCTGCTGACCGACGACGAACACAACGCCATGATCAACGCACTTGACCAACTCGAGGCGAAGGTCGTCGACGGCGGGTTCACCCCGGCGGAGACCGATGAGGACGTACACGGCGCGCTGGAGCGTGGCTTGCTCGAGATCGCCGGCCCGGAGCTGGGCGGACGGTTGCGTGCCGGACGCTCCCGCAATGATCAGATCGCCACCCTGTTGCGGATGTACTTGCGCGACACCATGGGTGCGGTGCGGGCCGATGTGGCGGATCTGATCATGGGCCTGCACGGGCAGGCGGAGAAGTATCTCGGCGCGCCGATGCCCGGACGGACGCATCTGCAGCATGCCCAGCCGATCCTGCTGTCGCATCATCTGCTGGCCCATGCCTGGCCGTTGATGCGCGACCTGGAACGGATCCGGGATCTGGACCGGAGGCTGGCAGTCAGCCCGTACGGTTCAGCGGCCTTGGCCGGCACCTCACTCGGGTTGGACCCGGAAGCGACCGCCGCCGACCTCGGCTTCCGCAGCAGCGTGCCGAATTCGCTCGACGGTACGGCGGCGCGTGATCTCGCCACCGAGGCCGGCTTCGTACTGGCCCAGATCGCGGTCGACCTCTCCCGGCTGAGTGAGGACGTGATCCTGTGGGCCACCCACGACTTCGGCTACGCGAAGCTGGACGATGCCTGGTCCACCGGATCGTCGATCATGCCGCAGAAGAAGAATCCCGATGTGGCGGAGTTGGCGCGGGGCAAAGCAGGCCGTCTGATCGGCAATCTGTCCGGTCTGCTGGCCACCTGCAAGGGCCTGCCCCTGGCGTACAACCGGGACCTGCAGGAGGACAAGGAGCCTCTGTTCGATTCGGTCGATCAACTATTGATCCTGGTTCCGGCGATGACCGGAATGATTTCCACGCTCACTTTCGACACGGAGAGGATGGCCGCTCAGGCGCCGCTGGGATTCTCGCTGGCTACCGACATCGCCGATTGGCTGGTCCGCCAGCGGGTGCCATTCCGGGACGCCCACGAGATCTCGGGGGCCTGCGTCCGCTACTGCGAGCAGCACGGGCTGGAACTGTCCGACCTGACCGTAGACCAGCTGGCCGCGATCGACGAGCGATTGTCCGGCGAGGTCCGCGACGTGCTCACGGTCGAGGGCTCGATCGACTCCCGTAACGGCCGCGGCGGCACCGCCACCGAGCGGGTCCGCGAGCAGCTGGATGAAATCACTGCACAGTTGGCCAAGCTGCGCCGATAGGGTGGTGCCCGTGGGAGTACTGGATGAACTGAAGTGGCGTGGCCTGCTGGACAACTGCACCGACGAACAGGCGCTGCAAGAGCACCTGGACGCCGGCCCGGTCACGTTCTATATCGGGTTCGATCCCACCGCGCCCAGCCTGCATTTCGGTCATCTGGTCCAGCTGATCGTCGCCCGCAAGTTCCAACTCGCCGGCCATCGGCCGTTGATCCTCGTCGGTGGCTCGACCGGTCTGATCGGTGATCCGAAGGAGACCGGCGAGCGGGTGATGAACTCCAAGGAGACCGTGGCCGGGTGGGTCGAAAAGATCCGCGACCAGGTCAGCCGGTACATAGACCTGGACGGCCCGAATGCGGCCCGGCTGGTGAACAACCTGGATTGGACGGGTCCGATGCCGGTCCTGGACTTCCTCCGCGACATCGGCAAACACTTCCCGGTGAATCGGATGCTCGCCCGCGATGTGGTGCGTAAGCGGCTCGATGCGGGGATCTCCTACACCGAGTTCTCCTACGTACTGCTGCAGTCGCTGGATTACCTGAACCTGTACCGCGAGTACGGCTGCACGCTGCAGTTCGGCGGCAGTGATCAATGGGGCAACATCACCGCCGGGGTCGAACTGATCCGCCGATCCGACGGCGCGCACGTGCACGCGATCGCGACGCCGTTACTGACCAAGGCCGACGGGACCAAGTTCGGGAAGACCGAGGGCGGCGCGGTCTGGCTGGATGCCGACATGACGAGCCCGTTCGCCTTCCACCAGTTCTTCCTGAACGCGGAGGACGCGAAGGTGATCGACTACCTGAAGGTGTTCAGCCCCAGGAGTCAGGACGAGATCGCCGAACTCGAACTGCAGACCCGAGATAAGCCGCATCTGCGGGCCGCGCAACACGCGCTCGCTGACGATGTCACGACGCTGGTGCACGGCCAGGAGAACACCGACGCCGCGAACGAAGCCGCGGCAGCACTCTTCGGTCGCTCGGAATTGACCTCACTGAACGATGCCGTGATCGCCGACGTCGCTCAGGAGCTGGGCGCGGCACAGGTGAAGTCGGAGGGTGGGCCACCCGCATTCGTCGATGTCCTGGAGGCCACCGGCGTGGTCGCCAGCAAGTCCGCTGCCCGTCGCGCGATCGCCGAGGGTGGGGCGTATCTCAACAACGAGAAGGTCACCGACCCTGACCGCCGAATCACCGAATCCGACCTGTTGGCCGGCGGGTATCTGGTGGTCCGCCGCGGGAAGAAGACCGTGGGCGCCGCGAGAATCCTGTCCTGACCGTCAGGTTCTTGACATCACCGGCACTAGATCCCTGCTCTTGCGGGGAAGTCGCAAGTGTGACCAGCGCCACAGGCAGTTGATTTGACCCCCGTCGGGCAGCCGCGTAATGTTCTCTGAGCCGCCGGGGAGCGGGACGCGGGAAGCGAGAGCAGAACGCGGCCGGCCCGAGCGGAAATCCAACGGTAACGAAGCAGCCGTGATGGCTCGCGCCCAGTGCGCAGGAGCCTCTTCACGGCCGGCCGAGATGCCCGCGGAGAGGTCGGAAGGCCGAGTTTGACTCGGTGAGATGATCTCACTAAGCTTGGTCGGGTTGCCCCGGATGGGCCCAAAGGGTCCGAAAAGGTCAGCAAACCAACCATCCAGCGGAATTCATCGAGTTTGACTCGGAGAATTGATCTGGTAAATTAAGCGAGGTTCACTTCCTCAAAAAGGGAAGTCGAAAAGAGCTTAATAACCGGGCTTCTTCGAATTTGACTCGGAGGATGAATCTGGTAAGTTAAGCGAGGCTCTCTTAGCCGAAAGGAAAAGAGTAGCCGGCCGGATCGAAAAGATTCGCCGAGTTTGACTCGGAGAATTAATCTGATAAGGTAAGTCGGGTTGTCCGACTGAGATCCAAAAGGGTCCAGATCGGGAGCAAAACGACAAAGTGAAAAGCGAAAGTCCGGATTTGACACGGGCCAAGCGGATCACTAAAGTAAGGCGAGTTGCCCCAAGCGGAAGTCGGAAGATAACCGCGCGGTGTGCGCCCGAAACTTGAGAACTCAACAGCGTGCTAAAAGTCAATGCCAGTTTATGCACAAGTAATAAACCCCGTGCTCAGGCATTCACGTAAGTGATGAATGAGTTACGGATTCCTTTGATTGATTGACACAGTCATATGACTGTTTGTCAGCGATTGAACTAGTTGACGGAAACCAGCACTGATGTGCTGCAACCGATATTTTTCAACGGAGAGTTTGATCCTGGCTCAGGACGAACGCTGGCGGCGTGCTTAACACATGCAAGTCGAACGGTAAGGCCCCTTCGGGGGTACACGAGTGGCGAACGGGTGAGTAACACGTGAGCAACCTACCCTTGACTCTGGAATAACAGCTGGAAACAGCTGCTAATACCGGATACGACCTCAAGCGTCATCGCTTTTGGTGGAAAGCTCCGGCGGTCAAGGATGGGCTCGCGGCCTATCAGCTAGTTGGTGAGGTAACGGCTCACCAAGGCTTCGACGGGTAGCCGGCCTGAGAGGGCGACCGGCCACACTGGGACTGAGATACGGCCCAGACTCCTACGGGAGGCAGCAGTGGGGAATATTGCACAATGGGCGCAAGCCTGATGCAGCAACGCCGCGTGTGGGATGACGGCCTTCGGGTTGTAAACCACTTTCAGCGCCGACGAAGCGAAAGTGACGGTAGGCGCAGAAGAAGCACCGGCCAACTACGTGCCAGCAGCCGCGGTGATACGTAGGGTGCGAGCGTTGTCCGGAATTATTGGGCGTAAAGGGCTCGTAGGCGGTCCATCACGTCGGAAGTGAAAACTCGGGGCTTAACCCCGAGCCTGCTTCCGATACGGGCGGACTAGAGGAATGCAGGGGAGAATGGAATTCCTGGTGGAGCGGTGGAATGCGCAGATATCAGGAGGAACACCAGTGGCGAAGGCGGTTCTCTGGGCATTTCCTGACGCTGAGGAGCGAAAGCGTGGGGAGCAAACAGGCTTAGATACCCTGGTAGTCCACGCCGTAAACGGTGGGCACTAGGTGTGGGACTCATTCCACGAGTTCCGTGCCGAAGCTAACGCATTAAGTGCCCCGCCTGGGGAGTACGGCCGCAAGGCTAAAACTCAAAGGAATTGACGGGGGCCCGCACAAGCGGCGGAGCATGCGGATTAATTCGATGCAACGCGAAGAACCTTACCTGGGTTTGACATATACCGGAAAGCTGCAGAGATGTAGCCCCCGCAAGGTCGGTATACAGGTGGTGCATGGCTGTCGTCAGCTCGTGTCGTGAGATGTTGGGTTAAGTCCCGCAACGAGCGCAACCCTCGTCCTATGTTGCCAGCACGTAATGGTGGGGACTCATAGGAGACTGCCGGGGTCAACTCGGAGGAAGGTGGGGATGACGTCAAGTCATCATGCCCCTTAAGTCCAGGGCTTCACGCATGCTACAATGGCCGGTACAAAGAGCTGCAATACCGCAAGGTTGAGCGAATCTCAAAAAGCCGGCCTCAGTTCGGATTGGGGTCTGCAACTCGACCCCATGAAGTCGGAGTCGCTAGTAATCGCAGATCAGCAACGCTGCGGTGAATACGTTCCCGGGCCTTGTACACACCGCCCGTCACGTCACGAAAGTTGGTAACACCCGAAGCCGATGGCCTAACCCACTTGTGGGGGGGAGTCGTCGAAGGTGGGACTGGCGATTGGGACGAAGTCGTAACAAGGTAGCCGTACCGGAAGGTGCGGCTGGATCACCTCCTTTCTAAGGAGCACCTACAACTTTCTCTGCCGGGCGTTATGTCCGTGTGGTGGGGTTGTCAGGAGTACGCCCGTTGCG
>DATCVL010000070.1:0-1714 GCA_036566865.1 Microlunatus sp. | reverse complement strand
CTGGATCCGGCCACCGCCGACGTGGTCCTGGTGAAGATCGGCTACCTCGAACCCCAGTTGTACGAGCTCGCCGCGGGGTGGAAGCTCGGCCTGACCCCGGGCGGTGTTGATCAAGACCTGCTCCGGCTCGGCCACCATCGACTGCAGCCGGGAGTGTTCCCGTTCGACACCTCCGTGCAGGATCCCGATCTGACGCCAGTGGTGACCCGCCGCTGATCAGACCAGCCCGGCGGCGGTGAGGGCCGGGCCGCGGCGACGCAGCAGACGCTGCATGGCCGCGGCCAGGCTGGTCGGTCTGCGGTTCGGCCAGACTGCACCGACCTCACGCTGGGCGGTCGGTCGGGAGATCGGCACCTCGACCGCACCGCGGCCGGTGGCGGATCGATCCTGCGGCACCAGAGCAACGCCGAGTCCGGCCGCGACCAGACCTCGTACGGTGTGCAGATCGTCGCCCTCGAACGCCACCCGCGGTTCGAATCCGGATCGGGACGCCAGCTCGTACAAGATCGAATGCAGGCCGAAGCCGGGCTTCAGGCTGATGAAGCGCTCGGCTCCGGCCTCGGCCAGATCGATCCGCCCGGCGCCGGCGAATCGATGGGCCACCGGCACCAGCAGCACTAGGGGTTCGGTGTGCAGCGAGACCGTGACCAGGTCCGAGCGCTGCTCGATCGGAGCGATCATGGCGATCTCGGCCTGACCCCGATCGAGCGCATCCAGGCAGGTGCCCCGGGACCCTTGTGTCAGTTCGAACCTGGTTCGCGGATGTTCGGCCAGGAAGGCCCTGATCAAGGTCGGCACCACCCGGTCGCCGAGGGTGTTCTGAAAGGCCAGGCTCAGCGTTCCGTACGCCTGCGCGTCGCGTTCGCGGACCGCGTCGATGCCGGCCGCAGTGGCGGCCAACGCCGCCTGGGCGTGTGGCAGCAACGCCTCGCCCGCCGGCGTCAACCGGATCCCCCGGCCTTGTTTCTCCACGATCTGGGCGCCCAGTACGGCGCTCAGCCGGGACAAGCCGCGGCTGACAGTCGGCTGCGGCACCCCGAGCACCGCGGCGGCGGCCGTGACCTGGCCGGTTTCGCCGACCGCGACCACCAGTGGGAGCAGCGGCAACAACTGTCGGTAGCTGGACTCGTCCATATCGGGATCGTATCTATTACGTAGCAGTCATGCATTGGACACATGCGTCGCGGGTGCCTACCGTCGGATTCCGTGAGCAGGCCAGTCGCATCCGCCCCATCGGTCTCCGGAACCCAGGCCTGGCACGGCCATACTCGGGGCAGCCGTGGCTACCGCCGGATCCTGATCGCGTTGGGCGCTGCCGGCGTGGCGACCTTCGCCCAGCTCTACTCGCCGCAGGGCATCCTCCCGTTGATCGGACGATCACTGCAGGTCGATGCGGCGGCGTCGGCCATGACGGTGTCCGCCGGCACGCTCGGACTGGCGGTCTCGGTGCTGGGCTGGTCCTGGTTGGCCGACCGGATCGGCCGAGCGCCGGCGATGAAGATCGCGCTCGCCGCGGCCGCCGCGCTCGGGCTGTTGACGGTCCTGGCGCCGAGCTTCGAGACCCTGCTCGGCCTGCGGATCGCCGAGGGCGTCGCGCTCGGCGGCATCCCGGCCCTGGCCATCGCCTACTTGCATGAAGAGGTGCAGCCCGGGCAGGTCGCGATCGCGGCCGGAACCTACATCTCGGGCACCACGGTCGGCGGGCTGCTCGGCC
>DATCVL010000069.1:0-8109 GCA_036566865.1 Microlunatus sp. | reverse complement strand
CAAGTTCGGCGAGGTCGGATTCTCCCGGATCTGCAAGCTCGCGGAGGTGACCGCCGTACTCACCGATGTCGACGCCGATCCCGAACAGGTTCGGCAGATGCGGGCGTCCGGCGTCGAGGTGATCCAGGCCTGATTCCCCGGGTGGCTCGATCGAGAAGCGAAACCCTCGCGGAAATCCATTGACCGAGCAACGGCCGCGACCTAGCGTTGTGCCCACACGGAAAGGAGGTGGTCCGAAGGATGAATGACTTACGGACAAGTGAGGTGACGGCTAGCTAGCCGCCCCAGGACAGGTCTGCTGGATTCGTTCCAGCGCGGATGTCTGGCCCACAGCGGCCGGCTAATCCACAGCCAACACCCGAACCCGCGAGTGCCGGATTTGTCCCCCGGCCGACGTACCTCCACCTCCTCCGCGAGGAACCGATCCTCATGTTCGGTTGGGTAGGTCGCCAAGCTCGCGGGTTTGTCCTGTCCTCAGGCCGCGCGTGGCGACCGGCACCGATCCGGCTGATCCCGGATGCGGTTGTACGCGCCGAGCCGGGCCGGCGATCTTCATCCGTTGGTCCATGACCCGCTAGTTTTCGATCATGCTCAAGTTGGTCGTGATCTCGCCGCTGACGCCGCTGCGTGCTGGCGACGAATTCGATCGCGACCGGATCCCGCTGCACCTGACCGTCCTCCCGCCGATCAGAGTCGACGAGGACGATGCGCAGGCCGTGACGTCGGCGGTCGTCGAGCTCGCCTCCGCAACAGCCCCGATCACCGTGACCGGCACCGATTACGCCGACTTCGGCCCGGGAGGCGACGTACGGGTCACCACCGTCGACGGGTCACAGGAGCTTCGACAACTCCACTCCCGCCTGCTCGGGAGCGCCCAACAAGCCGGTGCGGTCCCGGTCCAGCCGGACTACAACGGTCCCGGATATCGCCCGCACATCACCCACACCGACGACGGCGTCGTCCGTCCCGGCGAACGAATCCTGCTCAGCACGTTGGCGATCATCGACTGCACCGGTGCGACCCGACCCGTGGCAGCCACGGCACCGTTGGCCGGCTCGAACTGACGGCCACCGGCTGGCTCGACCGGACTCCCGTTCCGGCTCAGCCGGTCGGCGTGCCGACCTGATCGCGTTCGAGTGCGGAGCGCAGGGTTGTGAGGGCTCGCCCGGCAGCCCTCGTCGAGCGGAGGTCGAGGGCGCCACCGAGCAGCTCGGCCAGTTCGTCGGCAACCGTCTTCCGGGCCGCCTTGATCAACTTCGAGCCGTCCCGGGTCAGGGCCAGCAGCGATGATCGCCGATCAGCCGGATTCGGTTGCCGGACGACCCAGCCCTTCAGCTCCAGGCGATCGATGCCCTTGCTGGTGGCTCCGATCCCGATGGCGAACTCGGCGGCAAGGTCGGCGACCCGGGCACCGGGATGGTCAGCCAGGAAGCGCAACGCCTCGAACTGCGAGGTGACGATGCCGTGCCGCTCGCGGAGACGATCGTTGAGGGCGTTGTACAGCCGCGTTTCACACCGGACCAGGTCAGCGAAGAAGGCAGCAAGATCAACTTCAGCTTCCGAGATAGATGCCATGGCATATAGTGTACGGGAATCTAGATCGGGAGAGGACATCGATGAGCAAGGAACAACGTGCCCAGGTCGACGCCATCCTGCGGCAACCGCGTCCCGAAGGTCCGCAGTCGGCCGAGGCCCTGCGTGCCGGCTTCAGGACCCTGATGGCCCAGATGAACGTGCCGGCCGGCATCCGCACGACCGCGACCGAACTCGGCGGCCGACCTGCGCTGCAGGTGGAGCCCGACGGCGAGCCGCGGCCGGGCACGATCCTGTACTTCCACGGCGGTGCCTGGGTGTTCGGCTCACCGGAGACCGCACTGTCGCTGACCGGACAGCTGGTGATCAGGACCGGACTCGCGGCCCATTCGCTGGACTATCGACTGGCCCCCGAGCACCCGTTCCCGGCCGCGATCGAGGACGCCCTGAGCGGCTACCGCGAACTCCTCGATGGAGGAGTCGATCCGTCGACCGTTGCGTTCGCGGGAGACTCGGCGGGCGGAGGGCTCAGCGTCACCACCTGCCTCGCCGCTCGAGACGCCGGCCTTCCGATGCCCGCTGCCATCGTGGCGTTCTCCCCCGGGCTCGACGCCACCCGGACGGGCGAGAGCATGGACAGCAAGGAAGGCATCGATCCGATCTTCACCCGCACGGCACTCGAGCACACCGGCACCATGTACCTCGCCGGAGCCGACCCCCGACAGCCGCTGCTCAGCCCGGCCGTCGTCGGTGACCTGACCGGTCTGCCGCCGACCCTGATCCAGGTCGGCACCAACGAAATCCTGCTGGACGACTCGACCCGGTTCGCCGCCCGGGCACGAGAGGCCGGTGTGGACGTGATCTTGGACATCACCGCCGACGTACCGCACGTGTTCCAGTCCTTCGCGGGCATGCTGGACGAGGCGGCCGAAGCACTGGGCCGCGCGGCTCACTTCCTTCTCCAACGGATCAGCGCGCGCCGGGCTGACGAGACGAGTGCCGCGGCCTGATCGATGCCCCGGACCAAGCCCAGCCGACTGGACCAAGCGAACAGAACCACCCGCTGATGATGCCGCAGCGTCCAATACAGAACAGTTCCAGCCCATCGGCGGGTGATCTTGTTCACGTCAGTTATCGATGGGGCCGATCTCGGGCCAGCTGAGCCGAGCATTCTCCCAAGCCATGGGAATCTCGATCACCTGTTACCGCAATCGCGTCCGGGTTGGATGGGGCATGGACCGGCTGGCAGCGGGTGAAGCCAGCCTGGCCGACCTGGCCGCCGATCTCGGTTTCGCCGACCAGGCACACCTGACCCGCACCTTCTGCCAGCACCTTGGCCACACGCCCAGGACTCTGCGCCGTCTGCTTCCTCGTGAAGGGCCGTAACCGTCCGTCGGCCCGGCATGTCCGCCACTCGTTGTTCCCGCGAATTGCCCTGTGGGCCAGTCTCGACCGACGGGTTGTGGGGCGCAGGTGTCCGGACCACCACGGGTGCTTGTCCGCGTGACCCCTGGCCAGGTGTCCCGGCGGTCCGTAGCGTCGGCTTCATCCGAACAACCGCTACAGGAGCGTTTTTGATCATGACCACCGCCAATGATGCCGTACCGCTGACCGATCTCACCGCGCCGACATCGCGCTACTCCGCAGAGGAGTTGGAGAAGTACGCGGCCGCGTACGCCGAGCAGGGATTCGTGAAGGTCGACGGGCTGCTCAGCCCGACCGAGGCGGCCTCGTACCGGGACGAAACCCATCGCCTGCTGGCTCAGCTGGCTCGTGACGACGACGCGACCTGGGGCTCGGCGGCGTCGGTGTCGATGGGCGCCACCACCCACCTGCAGCACTTGCACGACGCCCAGTTCTACTCGGCGGCGTACTCCCGGTTGCTGGTCGATCCGCGCTTCACCCAGGTCGCCGCCGCCGTGCTCGGCACCCCGAATGTGCAACTGCACCACACCAAGGCGTTCGTGAAGCCGCCGGAGAACGGGTCGCCGTTCCCGATGCATCAGGACTACCCGTTCTTCCCGCACACCTACCACCGGGTCGGCGCGGTGATCTTCTTCTTCGACGACGCACCGCCGGAGCGCGGCTGTCTGCGGGTCGTCCCCGGCAGTCACCTGGAGGGTCCGCGGGAGCATGATGCGACCGGCAGCTACCACCTTCCGGAGGTGCCGTTCGACGACGCGATCGACATCCCGGCCAAGGCCGGCGACGCGATCTTCTTCCCGTATCTCACCGTGCACGGCTCCGGCGTCAACGTCAGCGACGAGATGCGGACCACCTGGCTGGTGCAGTTCCGCGACCCGGCCGATCCGCCGGCGATCAAGGCTCATGATCATTCTCTCGGGCAAGGCATGATCCTGGCCGGAGTCGATCCCACCGGGCGCCAGGGGGCATGATCACTGCGTGAACACCGACCTCGAATCCGGGCCCGGCGGCATCGGCCATGTCGCAGCGTCCGGCGGCATCGTCCGGCTGCCGGGACTGCTGGATCGCTGCCGGGTCGAAGGATTCGAGGCCGACTTCACCAGCTGGGGTTTCTACCGGCCCGAACCGTGGCGCAACTACTGGCACCGGCACTCCTTCTACGAGGTGTGCCTGTGCTACTCCGGCACCGGGCGGTTCTGCCACGGGGAGGACAAGTTCAGCGTCGGGGCCGGAGACATCTTCCTGGCCCGTCCGGGAGTGGTGCACGAGATCGAGTCCGACGTCGGAGATCCGCTCGGGATCGCGTTCTGGGGATTCGGCTTGCTGCCGCGATCCTCGGCACCGAGGATCGGTACCCGGGGTTGGTGGACCGGCCTCGACACCGGCCCGGTCGTGTCACGCCGGCTCGGCTCCATCCCGGCGCTGCTGTCGGCGCTTGCGGCCGAGGCGGACCGGCCTCGTTCGGGCCACCTCGGCCTCTGTCAGTCACTGGGCGCGGCCTTGATCATCGAGACCGGACGGGCCTTCGCCGACGAGCCGATGATCCAGGTCGCACCGGTCCGCCAGGAACCCGCGCAGCGGGCCTACGCCCTGATGCATCGTTATCTGCAGGACAACCTGTCTCGGCCGATCACCGTGCGTGACGTGGCCGCCGCGGTCCACCTGTCGCAGCGGCATGCCGAGCGGCTCTTCATCGACAACGGCGGCCGGTCGATGATGGCGACACTGCGCGACTTGCGGATGGCCGCCGCCGCGCAGTTGTTGCTCGAGGATCGTACGGTGACCGAGGCGGCCGCACAGGTCGGCTACGGAGATCTGCCGTCCTTCCGCTCCGCCTTCCGGGCTCGCTACGATCAGTCACCGATCGAATTCCGCCGCACCCGCGGCACCAAACACGAAGCCGGCTGATCGGACCGCGATGCCCCGCAAGATCACCGTCGAACGGTCCCGGCTACCACGCTGGCTGCAGAATTTCGCCGTCCGCCACGGTGAGCCGAGCGCAACGCTTCATGATCATCAGCTCCGGCTGGATGCACCCGACGGCGCCGTCGCGTTGATCACCATCCCGTTTCCGCCGCTTCCGGACCTGGCAGACGCGGCGTTGCCTCAACGACTCGTCGATCATGCTCTGATCGATCGGACCGTCGGTGTGATCCTGGTGCGTCGCGGCGGCTTCGCCGTCGGCCTCTTCGATGGCCCGCGGCTGATCGACCACAAGACCGGATCTGGTTACGTACAAGGGAAAACTAAGGCCGGCGGCTGGTCCCAGCAACGCTATGCACGGCGCCGGGACAACCAGGCCCGGCAGCTGTACGAGAAAGCGTCCGCGGCGGTCGCTGCGGTGCTGCTGCCGGTTGCCGGTGATCTTGCTGCGGTGGTCGGCGGCGGTGACCGCGCCGGCGTACTGGCGACCCTCGAACCGGCCGACCTGAAGCCGATCATGGACCTGCTGCAACCGCGGGTCCTACCGACACAGGACCCGCGGCTGCGGGTGTTGGAGAGCTTCGGCGAGCAGTTCCTGACGGTCGAGATCGAGCTCAACGACCTGGCCTGACGTCGATCAGGCATCCGGGAAGCGGCGGGCCATGCTCGCCGAGCTGGCCACCGATGCTGATCATGGTGCCGCCGGCATGAATCGGCCGAGCAGATAGCGCGGCTGAACACAGAGAATCCTGCGACAACCGGCCGAGGATCGTTCAGCGGGTGATCGACTTCTGCGGCGATGTGCCGACAACCTCGGGCTGGGCGCTGGAGGTGCTGCCGCGGAAGACCCACAATCGCATCATCAGATAGAGGTACAGGCCCTCGACGCAGGCCGCGAGGATTCTGGCCACCTGGTACTGCACGCCGATCACGTCCAGCACGGTGGAGAAGCCCAGGATCCAGATCAGGTAGTTGCTGGCGGCGACCAGGAGCTGCTTGCTGGACTGCTTGGCGATGTCACCGTGCACCTGGAAATTCAGCCAGCGGTTGAGGATGAAGTTGGCGATGCTGGCCACCGTGTAGCCGAGCGTGACCGCGATCGGGTAGGCGACGTTGAGTCCGCCGTGCAGCAGGGTGAGGACGCCGATGTCGATACCGAAGCCGGTCAGCCCGATCATCGCAAAGCCGATCCAGGTGATCGGGATCCAGCTCAGGAAGCGGGGCAGCAGATCGTGCAGCCAAATCGTCAGCCGGGAGTAATGCTCGGCGGCGCTGACCCGCGCCGACTTCTCCATCCCCGACAACACGGGCTTCATCCTTCCACCGGGACACAAACCTTTCACAGCGGGTATCCAGAGTGCAGCCTCAGCCGCGACTCACCGGAGGTGCAGATTTCAGGGCGCCAGCCGGGTGATCGTCCAGCCCGAGGCGGCCCGGCGGTAGAGCAACCGATCATGCATTCGGCTTGGTTGGCCCTGCCAGAACTCGATCGATTCCGGCGTGACGTTGTAGCCACCCCAGTGCTCGGGCCGGGGTACGTCGCCGCCGTCGAAGCGACGCTCGGCCTGCGCGTACGAATCCTGCAACTCGGCCAGCGAGCCGACCTCGCTGGACTGAGCCGATGCCCAGGCACCGAGCTGGGAGCCGCGCGGCCGGGTCGCGAAGTAGGCGTCGGAGTCGGCTGCCGGCAAGGGTTCGGCGACGCCCTCGATCCGTACCTGGCGCTGCAGCGGATACCAGCCGAAGAGCAGGGCGGTGTGCGGATTGGCGGCCAGTTCGGAGCCCTTCCGCGAGTTGTAGTTGGTGAAGATCACGAATCCGCCGTCGACATTGCCGCTCGGATCGGCGGGGCTGACTGCCTTGAGCAGGACGGTACGCGAGCTCGGCCGGCCATCGGCGTCCACGGTGGAGACCACCACGGCCGTCGGCTCCGGCAGGACCCCGCGCTCCTTGGCCGCGAAGGCGTCGGTCATCCAACGGTCGAACAGCCTGAACGGGTCGGCCGGCGCGGTGTCTTCGAGCAGATGATCGCCGGAGTAGTCGATCCGTTCCGCGGCCAGGTCGTGCGCATCGTTCATGCCGATCAGTCTTGCAGCAGCAAGCGAACGGGCAGAACGTGGGAACCCGTCCGATGGTGCGGTCGGGCGATGAAAGAATCAGCGACGTGACCGACCTCGTCATCCCCGCTGAGCTGCTGCCCGCCGACGGCCGATTCGGCTGCGGCCCGTCCAAGATCCGGCCCGAGGCCGTCGATGCGCTGGCGGCGTCCGGCCGGATGCCGCTGGGCACTTCGCATCGCCAGGCACCGGTACGGGATCTGGTCGGCCGGGTGCGCAGCGGCCTGACCGAACTGTTCGACCTGCCGGACGGCTATCAGGTGGTGCTCGGGAACGGTGGCTCGACCGCCTTCTGGGATGTCGCGGTCAGCTCGCTGATCCGGACCCGGAGCGCACACGGCAGCTTCGGCGAATTCTCGGCCAAGTTCGCTGCGGCGGCCGCCGCAGCGCCGTACCTGGATGAGCCGGTGCTGACCACGGCGCCGATGGGCTCGGTCGCGCTGCCAGAACCGGTCGAGGGTGCGGACAGTTACGCCTGGGCCCACAACGAGACGTCCACCGGCGCCATCGCACCGGTGCGGCGGGTGGTCGCCGACGATGCCGACGGTAGGCCGGCGCTGACCGTGGTCGACGGCACCTCGGCCGCCGGCGGCGTCGAGGTCGACATCAGCCAGACCGACGTCTACTACTTCGCCCCGCAGAAGAACTTCGGCTCCGACGGCGGGCTGTGGATCGCGCTCTGCTCCCCCGCCGCCCTGGAGCGGGTGGCCGAGATCGCCGCCACCGATCGGTGGATCCCGCCGACTCTCAGCCTGGCCACCGCGGTGTCCAACTCGGCCAAGAACCAGACCTACAACACGCCCTCGGTGGCCACCCTGATCCTGCTCGCCGAACAGCTGGACTGGCTGAACGCCAATGGCGGGCTGTCGTACGCGGCCGGTCGGACCGCAGAGTCGTCGAAGCGGCTCTACGGCTGGGCCGAGTCCACCGACGGCGTGACGCCCTTCGTCACGGATCCTGAGCTCCGCTCTCCTGTGGTCGGCACCATCGATTTCGCCGCCGAGATCGACGCCGCCGGACTGGCGGCCACGCTGCGCCGGAACGGAGTGCTGGACACCGAGCCGTACCGCAGTCTGGGGCGCAACCAGCTGCGGGTCGGCATGTTCGCCGG
>DATCVL010000068.1:0-2050 GCA_036566865.1 Microlunatus sp. | reverse complement strand
TCTTCCAGAACGACGGCTCCGCCGAGGACCTCGGAGTAGAACGCGCGAGCGCGAGCCACATCCCTGACGGTGATGAACAGCGTTGCCAGGATGCCCTTCTCCGGGTTGGGCAGGTTGGCGAAGTCGATGTACGGGGTTGACTCGGTCATGGCTGCCTCATTCGGCTCGAGCTCCTTCGTGCCTGCGGGTCCATTGCGCAGACGAGATCTACAGGCCTCCAACACTCACGACCAGCGCGGCGTCGTTTCAACAAGACCTCATTGCAGTGCCAAGCGCCGCGGTCGCGTTCCTGCCCGATCGCACGCCAGGACCACGACCGCAACTCCCGTCTGTCGGGTCAGTCAGCGAGCGTTCGCGGCTTTCCAGTCGGCATAAGACGTAGCACCGAGCACGGCATCAGGGCCCGGTACGAGGCTGTCCTCGGCAAGCTCGGTGCCGAAGTACTTCGCGTGGGGATCCGAGACCAACTCGCGGATATCGCCATCGTGCTTGAGCGCAGCAGAAATGAACTCGTCCATCCGCACCCTCTCGGGGCCGCCGGTCTCCTGCACACCGTTGATCGGCGCACCGGCTGCTGCCCGTGCGACCGCGGTTGAGACGTCGTCGGCGGCCATCGGCTGATAGTGGACCGGGGGCAGGTGCAGCTTGCCGTCGATCATGGACTCATCGGCGATGGCGGTGGTGAACTCGTAGAACTGGGTCGCGCGCACGATCGTGTACGGGATCCCGGATTCCTTGATCAACTTCTCCTGGGCGGCTTTGGCTCGCAGGTAGCCACTGTCGGGCAGTCGATCATTCCCGACCACCGACAACGCAACATAATGTCCGACACCGGCGGGCTTCGCGGCGGCGACGAGATTGTTGGTCGCGGTGACGAAGAAGTTCATCACGTCGTCGTCGGCGAATGACGGCGAGTTGGAAACGTCGACGAGGACTTCGGCGCCGGTGACCGCAGCATCGACTCCTTCACCTGTCAACGTGTTGCAGCCCGTCTGCGGGGACGCTGCAGTGGCGTCGTGGCCGTGGGCATTGAGCTTTTCGATCAGCTTGGAGCCGATGCGTCCGGTCCCGCCGATGACGACGATCTTCATGAAATGTTCCTCTCTGGTGGTGTTCCTGCTCCCAGTACTGGAGCATCGGACGAACGACGGGCAAGGTGGCGAGCGGGTCCAATCGCTCTCTGCTTCCGGCCTGGCGAACAACGGTCCGCCCCGGTGAAACCCGGTGCTCTCGCGCTTATCTGCGACTCGACCTCAATCCGTCACCCTGAGTGACCGAGTGATCGTGCTCGGTGTGACAGCGCCCCGGTCCTTCTTTTGTTGGTTGCCTTTTGGTCCTTCAACAAGCTCAGACCGGCCGAGCAGCGCGAGGAGGACCGTGTCACAAAGGCGTACCGCTGTCTGGTCATGACGGATGACCCGGGAATTCGCCGGGCGGCACGAGCCGGGGAGACAGCCATGACAAACGAACGTGACAACCGGGTGAATTTGCTGAGCCTCCGTGCGGAGGTGGACGCAGAGATCACTCTGGCCGAGTCGAGCGGTGCGCCGATGGACCTCGAGGATCCTGATGCGCAGGAGTACGACATCAGGCTGCACAGCCTGCGAGACGCTGTCGAGGTGGCTGCGTTGTACGAAGATGGCACAGCCCCAACCGAGGGCTAACCGGATCGTTCGGCCAACCTGCTGCGGATATGGTGCCGGGACCCCACGTCGAGCTTGGCGAAGACCTTGCGGAGATGCCACTCGACCGTGTGCGAGCTGATGAACAGCCGGCCGCCGATCTCCGGGTTGGTCAGTCCGTCCGCGGCGAGCCGAGCGATCTGCAGCTCCTGAGCTGTCAGCGATGGATCCGTCATGCTGCCATGGTTTGACGCCGGTCGTCGCAGCTTGGCCCCGGTCGCGTCGAATTCACGCCGTGCCCGTTCGGCGAAGGCCATCGCCCCGCTGTCGCTCAAGAGTTCGTACGCCGCCTCGAGCTGCCCCCGCGCGTCGATCCGTCGGCCCTCTCGGCGCAACCATTCTCCGTACAGCAATTGCATCCGGCCGGT
>DATCVL010000067.1:0-14399 GCA_036566865.1 Microlunatus sp. | reverse complement strand
CCAGCCGGCACCCCAGGAATTGCGGATCAGTAGCGCGCCAGTGGTCGTCTCATGCGTAACCGGGTGCGACACCTGTTTGGCGTCGTCATATCCCACTGCCATGACCGCGTGCCCGCCGATGACGTTCTCCCGCGGAGACGGCATCGGGATCGCCCCGGTGTCGCCGATCTGCCGGATGCTGGCGTAGACCGTGAAGCCGAACATCGACGGCAGGTTCGCCGCTAGCTGGGTCTTGACATTCTCCAGCACCCGATCCTCACTGATGCCGGCCGGATCGAGACGGTAGTACGTCAGGGCCGCGTACTCCTTGGCGAAGGAGTAGCAAAATGCCGGCGGCTCGGTGTCAAAGCCGTCTTCATCGTATGGCCAGTACCGCTCCGGACAGACCCCGAACAGTCGCATCGCCCCCATCGCCGTACGCAACCACGCACCTGTGTCCCCCGTCGTCCCCAACAAGTTGCGGGTCGCCTTGTACAAGAACAACCTGGACCCGTCGAGATACTCACCAAACGCACGCCGCTGGTAGTACTCCAGCAATCCCACACCCGCGTTCGCCGTGCACGAGCCGATCTGTCCCTGGTCCTCGACCGCGGCGCACCAAGCGCGCAAGTCCACCTGGGCCGGGATGGAGTCAATCGTGTACCGCATCGCGCCTGTTCGCTCAAGCAGTTCACCGATCCCGGCGTCGTCGAGTGTCTTGTCACGATGATCCGGCGGATCCGGCAGCCAGCCCGTCCCGTGACGCACCCCACCTAGGACAACCCCTTGAAACCGGCTGGGCCCCGTTGTCTGTGACATCCCTGCCCCCGAACCACGTTGATGATGGCTGCGACACGTGACCATGGCCCAACGGCCAAGCCAGACACACATCCCTCGCCGAGCCGTGGCGGTTATGAGTCGAAATCCTGCTGACGCTCGACGGCACAATCTGCCGTTGTCGGCTGATGTCTAGCGAACCTAGCCGAGGATCATTCTCGTCAAACAGGGTCATTCGACCCGATCCCAGGCGCCGAACCCAGGGGCCATTCCGCCTCTGCTGTTGAATGCTGGCCACGTTGCCAGTGATCAGATTCGTCGTTGGGCCGACCTCCGCACTCGACGCCTGCCTACGAGTTCTTCAACAAAGTACGCCGAGAGGGCTGCTGACTCATCCGCAACCACGATCCTGGTTTCACACTGCAGGTTCGGGACGACGCCAACGTCCTGAGATCACGCCGCCATCCGCCGTACTCGCTGTCCGGGTGGCTACGACTGGATGAACTGGAGCAGGTCGGCATTGACCACATCTGGGTGGGTGGTCGGCAGCCCGTGTGGGAGACCGTCGTAGGTCTTGAGTACGCCGTTGGTGAGCAACTCCGCCGACTTCGGACCAGATGCCAGGTAGGGAACGATCTGGTCATCTTCGCTGTGGACGACGAGAACGGGGATGGTGATCTGCTTCAGGTCTTCGGTGAAGTCGGTCTGCGAGAACGCGACGACGCCGTCGTAGTGGGCCTTTGCACCACCCATCATTCCCTGGCGCCACCAGTTCGCGATCACTGCCTCCGAGGGCGTCGCGCCGGGCCGGTTGTAGCCGTAGAACGGGCCTTCCGGTAGTGCGCGATAGAACTCCGAGCGATTCCTCGCCAGCTGGGCCTGAAGGTCGTCAAACACCTCCTTGGGCAGGCCGTCTGGGTTGGAGTCGGTCTTGACCATCAGCGGCGGCACCGCGCACAGCAGCGCGGCCTTGGCAGCCCGTCCCTCACCGTGCCGGGCCAGATAGTGCACGACCTCACCGCCACCGGTCGAATGACCTACGTGGATGGCGTCATGGAGATCGAGGTGCTCGACGACCGCGGCCAGGTCGTCCGCGTAGTGATCCATGTCGTGACCGTCGCCAGTCTGGGTGGACCGTCCGTGACCGCGGCGGTCGTGGGCGACGACCCGATAACCCTTGGAGAGAAAGAACAGCATCTGGTTGTCCCAGTCGTCGGCCGACAACGGCCAGCCGTGACTGAAGACGATCGGCTGACCGCTGCCCCAGTCCTTGTAGAAGATCTCGACACCGTCGCTCGTTGTGACTGTTCCCACGGCCGTACTCCCCTCGATCGCATGACTCTGGCGGACCCGTGTGATGATCCCGAAACCGGTGACAGCGCAGGCACTCGCCTTGCGGCACCCGGTTCGGCCACGCAGCACCCGGATCAGCCGACGCCGGAACCTCGCCGCGAAGCCGATCCCATCATCGCTCAGGACCGACCTCGGCGCGACCTATAACCACCACTATGGACGCGGTCGGTCCATACATGTGTCCGTGGGAGGTTCCACATGCGAGGTGATCGTGTTCATCGTCAGTCAGCGTTGGACAGGTTGTTCGTCTGTCGCACAGGGGATCGAGGATCGGGCTGAGCTGCGCAGTCACTTGCGTGCCCGTCATGGATCCCGTGTTGTGGGGTCTGTCTGACGGCGATCAAGAACGGATTGACGCCGCACGAGCCGTGATCGATGCGAACACCGGTACCCCGGGCATCGACGAGGCCGGAGTCACACCATGAGCGCTGGGGTATCCAACAGCCCTCGGAACGGTTGGGACCGTTCGCCGCGAGGAGCGTGCCAGGATCGGGATCGATCACCGCGCACCACCGCCTGCCACTATCCTGCCCGATGATCAGCCTGATGGCTCAGTGACCGGACAGTTGGCGACGATCGCTGACGAGGCCCACAGCTGACGACCGATCAAACACCAAGGACCGAAGTACGAAGTACGAAGGACCCACGATGGACATGACGACGGCACTGCGGCAGCTCGGCGCAACCGAGGATGTGCTCGACGCCGACACCAGGAAACGACTGGACGAAGACGGCTTCGCACCGTTGCCCGGAATCCTGGACGATACGCAGCTGGACGCGTTCCGGACCCGGCTCGCGGAGTTGTCCGCCGCCGAGGGCGACGCGGCGGGCCGAGAAGTGCATCAGGAGGCCGGGACCGATCGACTGTCTGACCTGGTCAACAAGGATCCGATGTTCGACGTGTGCTTCACCCACCCGACAGTGCTGGCCGCGATAGCCCACGTGCTCGGCGACTTCAAACTGTCGTCACTGAACAGTCGCGCCGCACTACCGGGACAGGGCCATCAGGGTCTGCACACCGACTGGGGCGATAGCGTGCCGGCCGGCGACTATCAGGTCTGCAACTCAATCTGGTTGCTCGACGACTTCACCGCCGAGAACGGTGCAACTCGGGTCGTCCCCGGCTCTCATCGATGGAGCCAGAGACCGTCCGACATCATGCCCGACCCAGCGGCGGCGCACTCCGACCAGGTGCAACTCCTCGCACCGGCCGGGACGGTTGTGATCTTCAACAGCCACCTCTGGCACGGCGGCACCCTGAACCATTCCACCGCACCACGCCGGGCGATGCACTCCTACTTCACCCGACGCAACCATCCCCAGCAGTTGGATCAGGAGAAGTACCTGCGCCCCGAGACCGAACGACGACTGAGCGACCCCGCTCTCTTCGTCCTCGGTGTCCGATAGCGAAGCCCCAAATCGTCGGAGACCTGATCTTCGAGGCGATGGACCTATCCACAGCGCGCGGCCTCCAACGCATCGCATAACACCGCCGAGCCGGCGACACCAACCAGCGACGTCCTCAAGACGCTTGGCAGCTGGGCAGCGAGCGCGCGCCCCGGCGCAGGCAAGCCAACCGGCGAGAAACGCATGACGAGCCGATATTTAACCGGGTACGCTGCGCTCCCGCAGGAACTTCACGCAACTGGTCGTCGGCCTTTGCTCACCTCCCCGATCTGCGCGTGTATGGATCGTTGACGCGACGTTCGCGCGGTCAAGGGTTGATCGCCGGTCCCCATTGACCCTCGGTGTCGGCACCCTCCGGCAATCCTCTCAGCCAGCCTGTGATCTGGCTGCCCACCAGATCCGGGGCCTGCAACTGCGGCGTGTGGCCCACCCCGCGCAGCTCGACGTAGCGCCACCGGGGATGGGATCGCGCGGCGGCGCGTGCTGCCCTGACGGGTACCAACTGATCTTGGTCGCCGTGGATGAGCAGCACCGGAGCCATGATCGACGCCATCGCCGCGTGGTAGCGCCGGGAGCGAATCAGTGCCCAGGTCAGCGACCGGGACGCAGAAAGGCAGGCTCGGTCGGCGCCGGCAACGTCGGACTGGCGCGCCACCAGCTTCACCAAGCTTTCGAACAGTTCGGGCGGGAGCGCGGATTCCTCCACCCCGCAGCGCTCCAACGTCTCCAGTACGGTCGCAGGCGGACCGATGCGGAGCCGCCGAGATCGGCGAAGTCGTTCACCGACGCCGGGCAGGGCCTGAACAGCCACGGTCCAGCCAGTCGCGGGCGGCGCCGGAAGAGCGGGATCCAGCAGCACCAGGCCGCGTACCAGAGCAGGCATCCGCGCTGCCAGCAGGACGCAGATCAGGCCACCCATCGAATTGCCCACCAGGAGCACCGGCGCCCCGGCGACCTGCGTAACGAAGTCCTCCAACACCCGCACATTGCTGTCGACTGTGGCCGGACGTCCGGTCGGTTCGCTCAGGCCGAAGCCGGGCAGATCGAGGGCGAGAACGCGACCAACGCCGGTGAGCTTCGGCACCAGCAGCTCCCAATCGAGGTGCGAGCCGCCAAGACCGTGAACCAGCACCACGGTTGATCCACTCGACGGGCCACCGAAAGCGCGGTAGTGGACCTCCGTGCCGAGATCGACGATCCGAGACCGGTCGGAGCGACCGGCACTCACGACGCGCCCATGGCATCCGGTTCGGGCTCGGCCGATGTGGAGTGCCGCCCACCGGAACCGAGACGGCTCGGCCCGAACCGAACCGGCGCCAGCCGGCCGATCCAGAAGCAGACGACGATGGCAACCACCGCGACGAGCGGAGCCTTGACCTCGGCCGGCAAGCTGAGCAGACGCCCGGCGCTCGCGAGAACGATGAGCACCGGACCCTGGATGACGAAGGCCGTGAACGCGGCGCGGGTCCAATGCCCGGTTCGTTCACTCCCACCGTCGAGCCTGCGCTCGGCCAGACCGACCAGCCAGATCGAGCAGGCCACCACCAGCGTCGACTCGACGATGACCGCGACCGCCGACTGCCAGTGCCACCCGCCGAAGGCAGGGCCAAGACCGCGGGCAGGATTACGCACCCCGGCGAGCAGGGCGATCACCGGCAACAGCGCGAGCGTGATCAACGTCGCCCACCGGCCGACCAGGTTCGTTCGGTCCGGTACGTGCCGAGCCCAACCGCGTCGGCCCACCACAATGCCGAGCGCGAACAGTCCTGCGCACTCGGGCCACCACCACAGATGAAGATCCCCGACCTGCCGACTGTGTACGGGGAACCACAGCCGTACGACGAAGGAGGACAACGCGATGGCGACCACCGCAACGACAAGGTCAACAGTGGTGATCGGTCTAGGGGGCCGCCGGCTGCGGATCGCCGGCTTCCTGCGCAGCCAGGCCGAGCCGAGCGCGAACATGATCGAGAACAGCATCAGGACCAAGGCGAACCAGAGCGAGCCTGAATCCAGCAGAGGATCGCGATGACGGAGCACCCACCAGAACGACACCCGGTGTCCGGCGGTGTTGAAAGCCAGCCACATCGAAGCGGGCCAGATCAGCACGGCCGACGCCAGCCACGGAACGCCGAGCCACACCAGCCGTTGCCGGACGTACCGACGCGCGCCGTGACGTCGTACCGCAGGCTCGCTGAGCATTCCTGCGATGAAGAAGAGCAGTCCGATGACGATGATTCCCGACGGTCCCAGGATCGTTGTGAGCACGAACTCGGTCGGGGCAGCAAAGGTGACTTCATTGACCTCGTCGTAGGGCCAGCCGCCGATCACCGTGTAACCGAGCAACGCGTGACCTCCGATGACCCACGCGACAAGCGCGGTCCGGAGATTGTCCAGGTGGGACAGTCGGTGAGAGCCGGCCCGTTGCTCGATTCCGGTCACTGCGCCAGCCTGCCCCGTTTGCGGCACCCGTGCGCAGGGGCCAACGTCACCCGGTACCCGGGCCGGTGGTCGGGACGTCCGGCATCGAAGGAGCGCCCTCGGCAGCCAGGTCAACGAACCAACCATCCGCCGTCCATCGGGATGATCGCGCCAGGTAGCCGCCAAACAGGCTGTCCATACCGACACGATGTTGATCAACTTGCGCAGCCGCACTCATGGCGATCCCGGCTTGCGTTGCGATGCTCGCGACTGCTGCTGAGGTTGGAGAATTGTCGACGCCACCAGCACGCCGTGCCTTCAGGGCCGGACGCTCGACCTGTGTCGCCGTGATCGTGATCGTGCCAAGCCCGAGGGATTGCGCGATGTGGGCCCTGTGTCCGGCAACAGCGAGTGCCTTCCAGGGCACCACGCTCAGCGTCGGATCGCGTGTCGAGTGAGTTTGGTCAGCGGATACCGAGAATGGCCGCCCCAGCTCGGCAAGATCCAGGCGATCTGTCGCATAAGGGGTCACCGAGCGCGGCGAAGTGCGGCGAGCTGCCTGGTTGATCATGGAGCAGTACCCGCTATTGGGCAGCTTTGAACCATCATTCCTCGAGGCTGGCGGTGAGCTCGGCTGGGTGGCCTAATCGGGCAAAGTGGCCGACCGTGCCAAAAGCATCCGCTACTTTCTGCGTACGGGTATCGTCGCCAATGTGACGGATTGAGCTCGCATGGGCAAAGCGCCTGCGGCTGACATCGTCTCGTCATCGAAGTGTTGTGGATGATCTCACGTCGTAACGCGCTCGGATTCGGAGCCGTGGCCGCACTCGGTGTCGGCGTCGGCGTCGGTGTTGGTGTCGGCTTCGGTGCCCGGGAACGGTCAAACCCCGTCGAGCAGGACACGACGCCGGTCGGGGGCCGCTCACCTGGAGAGCCCGCGGTCTCACCATCGGCTACGCCCCAGAGTGAGCACCGGCTGACCGTAGAGACCTGGCGGCGCAGTCGCCGCTCCCCCTACTTCATCGCCCATCGGGGAGCTGGCGCGGTGGTGCCGGAGCACACCTTCCCGGCCTATCAGCGCGCATTGACCTGGGGTGCCGATTGCCTCGAAATATCTGTGGTCAAAAGTCTGGAAGGCGAGCTTTACTGCCTTCACGATCTGACCCTGGCCAGGACCACAACGTTGCTCGGTCCGGCAGCTTCGAAATCGGCATCGCAACTCGACGCGGCCCGAGTGGATGTACCTCGGCTGGGACCGGGCTGGTCCGGTAGCAACCGACCACGCATGCCCCGGCTGATCGATGTGTTGAATTCCATCGGCGGGTCAGCGGTGTTGTGCATCGAGGCGAAGGATGATGACGCGTACCCGCTCATCCTGGACGCAATCGCTGCCGCCGACGTGGTGGACAGCATCATGATCAAAGTGGATGCTCACAGTCCCCGGCTGCAGCAGGCCAAGGACGACGGCTACCCGGTGTTCGCCTACATAGGCGATCCCGCTGGAGTCACGGCAACGGCTATCGATGGCCTCGCGGCGCTGCTGGACCGCAGCCGGGACGTGATGGTGCTTCCGGCGGACGCCGACGGCGAATTTCTCAGTGCCGAATTGATCCGTCACGCGGTCGACACCGGGATACCGGTGTGGGTCTTCCCCGTTGCGCGTCGATCGGAGGTGCAGCACTTCGCGGCCCTCGGCGTCGAGGGGATCGTGACCCCCGACATCGGCTACCTGTCCCGCAACGCGGCCCAGACAAAGAAGGACACCTGGTCCCGAGGGAGGATATCGGCCGGGGAGCTGACACTGGATCCATACAGCGACCAGTACGGATTGCAATGGGACGAGAGTGCCGTTGTGACGCTCGCAGCCACCGGACGGCCGGCATTCTTGACCTTAGGGCAGTTCTGTCCGATCGAAGCGACGTCGTACCGAATCGAATTCGAGGCGCGGTGGAATTCGCTGCCAGACGACGCTCTCCACATCGTGTCGATTGCGTTCTGTCACGACGATGATCGCTACTACGAGCACCAGAGCGGTACGGGAGATGGCTACCACGGTCTCCTCAGTCAGGACGGCACCATAGCGCTGTACGCCCATCTGGATGGCCGAACTCGCGGGCAGTTCCTCGGCGACAGCGACGCCACCCCCGCCGCTTCTGCGGGCCACTGGATCCGGTTCCTGGTCGAGGTATCCCCCGAGCGGCTGCGTTGGGGCGTCGAAGACCGCCCCGCTGTCGAGGTTCGTGACCAGAGGTTCCGCGGTGGCTACTTTCACATCGGCCGACCCGCAACCAGTGGCACGTTGAGCCTGCGACACCTTCGGGTGCAGTAAGGGCCGACGGACCGTGTCTCGACGGAACCCACGACGACGAAGCTGACGCGGCACAGCTGCCGAAATCGGCACCGGCGAAACCTAGTAACCGGCAGAGACCCTCGCAGCCCAACGACCAGGCGGCACTCTCCTCCTTGATTTCGACCGGTTGGCTCAGTTGCGCGGATTGAGATCGTCGGTGCGTAGGCACTGCTCCTCATCGAGCATCAAGTGTCTGAGCCAGATCGGTCGATAGGAGATGCCCGCGCCGGAATACCTACCGGACACCCGAGGAGATCAGAGCCAGTCCGTCGGGCCGATCATCAGCCACGGACCCTGTGTACGCTGCGATCGCTCTGGCCTCCGCGTCCCGAACTTGCGGACCGAATGCAACGACACATAACGTAAACATCGGTAAACTTTGCCTGGCAGAGTGACTCGGCACCGACGGTGTGCCTAGGTTCCTGTCTGGCTGGGTAGCACCGTTGCGATAGATGCTGATGTTCAGCATTCTGTTTGAGCCGGGCCGGATGGCACATCATGAGCCGAGAGGGCGACATGACCACAGGTCCTGGCAAAGGTGCGGAGACCGAAGGACCTGCGAGCCGTCGGCTCATGCTGCTGCTGGCGATGGCGATGTTCGTCCTGGTAGTCGACACATCTTTGATGAATGTGTCGATCTCCGCGGTGATCACGGACCTGGACACGACTGCCAGCGGGGTCCAGTCCGCGATAGCGCTCGAGGCGTTGGTGTCGGCGGCGTTCATCTTGATCAACAGCAAGGTCGGTGACCTGATCGGTCGCAAGCGCGCCTACGTGTTGGGACTCCTTGCTTATGCGGTCGGGGCGTTGGCGATGACGCTGGCGCAGAGTCTGACGGCGATCGTGATCTTCTGGGCAATCGTTGGCGGGCTTGGGGCATCGCTGCTGCTGCCCGCGATGCAGTCGTTGATCCACGGCAACTTCGCGGGCGCGGCCCAGAAGCAGGCATACGCGTTGGTCGGTGCCGCGGCCGCAATTGCAGCCGCGATCGGTCCGCTGCTCGGCGGGTTCGTCACGACCTACCTGTCGTGGCGGGTCGGATTCGGGTTGGAGGTCGTCATCATCGCGGTTGTCTTGAGCCAGATCGGGCTGGTCCGCGATGTTGCCTACACCGGTTCACGTCAGGTCGACATGGTTGGCGCACTTCTGTCCGTTGTCGGGATGGGTGGCGTGGTGCTGGGCATCTTGGTCTGGCAGGAGGGTGGCGAGTGGGTCGGCATGCTGATGTTGGTCGGGGCAGTTGCGCTGGTGCTGCTGGCACGGTGGCTGATCAGCCGCAAACGCGCCGGACGGGTCACCCTGCTCGACCCGAGCCTGTTCCGGCACCCGAACTTCACCGCCGGAGTGTCCGGCCAACTGCTGCAGCAGGTCACCTTGGGCGGTGCGATGATCGCGCTACCGCTGTTCTTCCAGATGACGCTGGAGTACAACGCCCTGGAATCGGGCCTGTCGCTGGCCCCGCTGTCGCTGACCATGTTCGCGGCGGCGATTGTCGCCGGGAAGAAGGCCGGTGACCGGCGTCCGGCCGCGATCATCCGGGCCGGCTTCGTCCTGTCCAGCCTGGGGATCGCAATAGTCATCCCGCTCGTGCCGAGGGCTGACAGCGGCTGGTACTTCGTGATCCCGCTCGCCATCACCGGCTGCGGTCTGGGCTTGTTGGTCTCACAGCTCAACAACTACACGCTCGCCCCAGTTGAGGAGGAGAGGGTCAGTGAGGCTGCCGGGGTCAACTCCGCGGCCGGATCCTTCGGGCTCTCCTTCGGTCTCGCCATAGCGGGTGGCCTGATGCTCGCCGCCCTGTCGGCCAGTTTCACCAACCTGACCCAGACCAGTCAGATCATTCCGGCAGCCCAGCAACAGCAGATCGCCACCGCCCTCGAAAATGATGCCGAGGTGATGAGCAACAGCCAACTCGAGCAACAGATCACCGGCCAACCCCCAGAAGTGGAGGCCGCGGTCATAGCCATCAACAACGATGCCCGCAACATCTCGCTACAGGTCGCCCTGCTTGTGCCACTGCTCGCCGGCCTGCTGGGACTCGCAAATTCCTTCCGAATGTTGCGACTGCCCGACCAGAAGCCGCCATCCTCGCTCGAAGGAACGGACTTCGGCTGACCGACACCTCGTCTGCAGGACGTGGCTCAGCGTCCGTCCACGAACGCGACACAGAGCAACAAACCATGCACAACACCGCCTCCAGCTAACCCCGGGATCAACGGCGCCGAATCAACGCCGCCCAGTTAGGGGAGGTTTCCTTCTGGTTTGCCATACCGATGTCATGTGACGGGCTCCAGCTTGATCAGCCGGCCACCGACCAGCCACTCGCTGACGTAGATGGACCCGCCCTCGTCGGCCGCGATGCCGTGCGGGCTGTTGAATGCGCCTTCGCGCACCGGAGCCCTGTCGACACGACCGTCGGTTTGTGTATTGGGCCAGCCGGGTCGATCGGTGGCTGACGGGTTCGCACCGATGGTGCCGACCAACTGGTCATGTTCGTCGAGCAGTGCGACCGCCGCGAACAGTTCGGAGATCACCAGCATGTCGCCGACGGCGGCGAAGGCGCTGGGGCTGGTGAGGAAGTCAGCACCGATCACGCGGCGGAACTGACCGTCAAGTCCGTACACCTGCACCCGAGCGTTGCCCCGATCGGCAATGTAGAGCTCCGGCTGGTCCCTGCGCCGGTCGATGAAGACCGCATGCGGGCAGTCGAACCGGCCGCCACCCTCCTCGCCGGACAGCGTGGCCAGATACGTCCCGTCCGCGGCAAAGCGATGCACCAAGCTCTGGCCATAGCCGTCGCCAACCCAGATATCGCCACTGCCACCCAGCCGCGTCTCGTCCACAGCTACCGTTGTAGGCGAGTAAATGCCCTGGTCGTATTCGGGCCGGGGCGGCGTGGCAAGCTTCTGCAGCAGATTGCCCTCCAGGTCGACCTTGACAACCTGCCCAGGCGTGTCCGAGGCGGCCCGGCCATAACCACCGTCGGGCAGTCGCACCGACTTGACCGCGTTGTCGGCTATCCAAACGTGATCGATGCCATCGTCGGTCACCCGAACCAGTCCGTGCGCCTCCCGCACCGGGCACGGTGCCGATCCGGACAGCCTGCCGTCCTGGGCGAAACGCAACAGCCTCGACTCACCCGGGTGGAACGCGAGCAACTCTCCGGTACTGGTGAAAGACAAACCATGGTGCGCCCAACCCTCGTGAGCTACCGGATCGTCTGGCCACTGGGCCCAGTGCTCACGCCAGCGATAGGCCAGTCCGCGGGCAGTCACGACCGGTTCCGCGTCGCCTGCCTGCGAGGGCCCGGAACGGTCGGTCTCCCCGGAAGCGGTACTCATGCTGCCTTCGCCACGAGCCCGTGCGGGTCGAGCACGAACTTCTTCGCCGCTCCATTGTCGAAGTCGCGGTATCCCTCGGGCGCGTCGTCCAGGCTGATCACCGTCACGTTGACCGCATCCGCGATCTTGATGCGGTCGTACAGGATCGCCTGCATCAGCTGCCGGCTGTAGCTCATCACCGGGCACTGGCCGGTGGTGAAGTGATGCGACTTGGCCCAGCCCAGACCGATCCGGATGGACAGGTTGCCGGTGCGCGCGGCATCGTCGACCCCGCCAGGATCATCGGTCACATACAGTCCCGGGATACCGATCCCGCCACCGGCGCGAGCGACTCCCATCAGCGAGTTGAGCACGGTCGCCGGCGCTTCCCTGCCTGCCTCCGCACCGTTGCCATGTGCCTCGAAGCCGACACAATCGACCGCACAGTCGACTTCGGGTACGCCCAAGATCTGTTCGATCTGTTCAGCAATCGTGCCGGACGCTGACACGTCGACGGTTTCGCAGCCGAAGCCACGTGCCTGGGCGAGTCGGTCAGCTTGCAGATCACCGACGATGACACAGGCCGCGCCGAGAAGGAAACTGGCTGCGGCACTGGCCAACCCGACCGGTCCGGCACCGGCGATGTAGACGGTGGATCCCGGTCCGACACCAGCAGTGACTGCACCGTGGTATCCGGTCGGGAGGATGTCCGACAGGCAGGTCAAGTCCTTGATCTTGGCCATCGCCTGATCGCGGTCAGGAAACTTCAGCAGATTGAAGTCCGCGTACGGCACCATCACATACTCTGCCTGGCCTCCGACCCAACCGCCCATGTCCACGTAACCGTAGGCGGCGCCCGGCCTGGCCGGGTTGACGTTCAGACAGATGCCCGTCTTACGCTCCTTACAGTTGCGACAGCGACCGCAGGCGATGTTGAACGGCACCGAAACCAGATCGCCGGCCCTGATGAATTCGACATCGCGACCGACCTCGATCACTTCGCCGGTGATCTCGTGGCCCAGCACCAGCCCCGCCGGTGCGGTCGTACGGCCGCGAACCATGTGCTGATCGCTGCCGCAGATATTGGTCGAGACGACCTTCAAGATCACCCCGTGATCGCAGCGCCGAGATCCCAGCGCAAGCGTCGGGTAGTCGATGTCTGCCACTTCGACCTTGCCCGTCCCGAGATAAGCAACGCCACGATTCCCAGTCATACCCAACTCCTGTGTTGACGACGGTCGGCAGTCTATTGCTATCGCGAACCGAGATGCGGACGGTGGCCACCCGCGAGATCCGAGACGACTGACCTCCTCTCCACGGGGTCCGTCCTCCGCCGCTCGACAATTGGGACGTCGTCGAACCGAGCGTGGATCACTTGTCGGTGGCGCCTGAACGAACGGGAGTTCGGGTCTCGATCTCGGCATGTTGCGCCAGGAGCCGTGTTTGGCGGATGCGGCCGACACTGCTTCAGATGAGGGCGCGCGCTGAACGCGCCCATGATGGGGCGATCCAAATCGGGCACCTCAGCGAGCCATGCATCAGCGCCCGCAGACGCGAGCTCACATGATCATCCGCGCCGACATTGCCGTCCGAGGGCGATGATCAACTTCGGCGATCCTGCGATCGATCGACACGCTCCATGCGCTTTCGTCCACGGGTCGACCGACGGAATCGCTCCAGCGGGCGCCTCCTCTGCAACTCGCGAATTGGCCCGACGCTGAGTCATGGCCTGTTGCGTTCAGAGCCGCAGATCGACGCGTCGTCCGCCGACGTGTTGATCACAACGACTGGTTGTATCCGCGGTGGTTCCGATGCTGAAAGGCCACGCCATCATGGACCTGGCCACCAGCACGGTCGATCTCAGGGGTCTGAAGATTAGCGAGCTAGACGAATTCGCCTCGCTCCGGTAGAACTGAATGCACTGGGAGGCAAAGGTGGCTGGCTTACCGACCGCAATTCATAAGTCCATGAGATCTATCGCAGCAGTATTGACTGCGCTGTTGATGATCACAGCAGTGGTCGCCTGTGACGGTCCGAACGACGCCGGTTCGAGTGGGACAGCCACGGGCCCAGCGACGCCGAGTTCGTCGGCGACCAGTTCGGCTGCGCCCAATTCAAAGGCGTCCCAACCACAGCCGGCGGGGCCGGCCAAGCCCAAGATGGTCGTGGCGAAGAGGGGGACCGCGCTAGCGGCGGCCAGGTCGCTGAGGGTGAAGGGCCGAGCGCCGAAGACCGGCTACCGCAGAAGCAAATTTGGTACACCGTGGAAGGACACCAACCGCAACGGCTGCAACCAGCGCGAGGACGTCCTCAACCGTGATCTGACGCGAGAGTCCTTTTCCGGCTGCAACGTGCTGAAAGGTGTCCTGCACGATCCGTACACCGGAAAGACGATCAGCTACAAACGCGGAGTCAAGACTTCGGCGAAAGTACAGATCGATCACATGGTCGCCGAGTCCAATGCGTGGCAGACCGGGGCCGGCCGATGGACCTCTGCCAAGCGACTGAAGTTCGCCAACGACACCCTCGGCCTGATGGCCACCAACGGACCGACCAATGCGGCCAAAGGCGACGGCGACACGGCGACCTGGCTGCCTCCGAGGAAGGCCTATCGCTGCACATATGTCGCCTATCAGGTGGCGGTCAAGAAGCTCTATGGCCTGTGGGTGACCAAGGCCGAGAAGGCGGCCATGGGTCGAGTTCTGGTCAAGTGCCCGAACATGAAACTGCCGAAGCGTAAGCCGATTCCCGCCCGCCCCAAGCCCAAGGTCAAGGTCGTCCATCCCGGCGCC